>CANFGA010000001.1 GCA_947446335.1 Oxalobacteraceae bacterium
CATCGGCATTGGCAAGTCGCTGCCCACATCAGCCGGGTCGCGCGTGAGCCGCTGGATCAGTGCGATGGTCGAGGGCACGTCGAATGGCTTGCTGATGAAGTGGGTCATGCCAGCAGCGTGGGCGGCGTCCTGTTGCGACTTGAATGCTCCGGCCGTCAACGCAACGATGGGAATGTGGTTGAACTGCGGCAGACGGCGCAACTGGCGGGTCGCTTCAATCCCATCCATGACCGGCATTTGCACATCCATCAGGATCAGGTCGATGGCAGCGGGAGCGGCCAGCATCTGCTCCAGCGCATCCTTGCCATCGATGGCAAGCGAGACCTCGGCGCCCTCCCCGCACAGGATGCGCTGCGCCACTTCGCGGTTGATTTCACTGTCATCGACCACCAGCAAACGCACGCCATCGAGGCCGCTGCCGCTGCTGAGCCGCAGCGCATCCGGGATGCCAAAGGCACGCAAGCGCCGCCGCTTCGCTTCGGTCACGGCATTGTACAAATTGGACGAGGTGACCGGTTTGCTCAAGATGGCATCGGCCAACTCGGCGCCCGGCGCATGGGCCAGGTCCGAGAGCGCATAGGCGGTGGCCATGATGACGATCGGGCACTCCCCCTCGGGCACGCTGGCACGGATCGCCCGCGCCGTTGCCAGCCCATCGAGGCCGGGCATTTTCCAATCGAGCAGCACCACATCGGGCAACTTTCCGCCGTGGCGTTCGCGCATCAGGTCCAGCACCGCCGCGCCCGAATTGACCGTGCTCACTTGCCAGCCCAGCGTCCTGGCGATGGCCCCCACGGCCTGCAACGCGATCTCGCTATCGTCGGCGATCAAGGTATCGACCCTGGCCATTTCCGGCGCCGACATGTCAGCGCTGGCCACTTGCCGAGTCGGCAGCGTGAACCAGAATTGACTGCCCTGTCCAAGAATGCTGGTCACGCCGATCTCGCCCCCCATCAAGCTCACCAACTGGCTGCAGATGGTCAGCCCCAGACCGCTGCCGCCAAAGCGGCGCGTGGTCGAGCTGTCGGCCTGGGTGAACGAGGAAAAAATGTCAGCTTGCAGCGCGGGGGCAATCCCGATCCCGGTGTCCTCGATGCAAAAGCGCAAAACGCTTTGCTCTGCACTGACGCTGAGCAATTCGGTGCGCAGCGTGACCCGGCCGGCATGGGTGAATTTGATGGCATTGCCGGTCAGGTTGACCAGCACTTGTTCCAGACGCAAGGCATCGCCCATCACCATCGCCACGTCAGCGGGCAAGGGATCGATGATGACCTCGATGTTCTTGTCGCCGGCAGCGATGGCCATGGTGGCGGCCAGATTGTCGATCACATCGTCCAGGCGAAACGGCGCTTGTTCGATCACCATGTGTCCGGCTTCGATCTTGGATACGTCGAGGATATCGTTGATGATGCCGAGCAGCATGCGCCCGGAGGCGCGGATCTTGCGCACCATCCCGTGCGCGCCCGTATCGAGATGCGCCTGTTCCAGCAGGTAAGCGAGGCCCAGGATGGCATTGAGCGGCGAGCGTATTTCATGGCTCATGTTGGCCAGAAATTCGGCCTTGCTCCGATTGGCCGCTTCGGCGCTGTCGCGCGCCTGCAGCAGCGCCGCTTCGACGCTCTTCTGGACCGAAATGTTTTGCACGAACAGCAGCGTGGCCGGGCCGTCGGCCAGCACGACCCGCGCCGTGGTTTTCAACACCGGCACCAGAGTGCCATCCTTGCACAAGCCCTGGGCTTCGAACATTTGCTCGATCGGGGAGTCGGCGTCGATCAACGTTTGCTGCGCCTGCAACAGCACCCCGGAATCGACCGACAACATCGATCCCGCCTCCATCTTGGTGAGATCGTCGCTGGCCAGATAACCATGCAGGGCGCGGTAGCGCGGATTGGCATAGACGAAAAAACCGTCGCGCAAAATCGCGATCGCCAGCGGCGCATCTTCGATCAAGGTGCGAAAACGGGCTTCGCTGTCGCGCAGCGCATGGCTGCGCCGACGCTCGGTGACATCGACGAAGGTCACGATGAAGACCTCGATCTCCCCGGCGCCATCGCGGATCGGCGCCGTGCTGCAATCGACAAAAATGGCGGCGCCGCTGTCTTTCCTGCGCACTTCCAGCTCAACATTTTGCACAAAGTCGCCACGCAAGCCACGCCTCATCGGCCATTGCTCAAACGGTAATATCTGCCCGTCCGGCAAGACCAGGTCGACTCCCTCGATCATCTGCTCGAGCGAAAAATCGGCATCGAACAGCGCATGAAAATTACGCGCCACGCGATTGCTGTGGATCACGCTGCCATCCTGGGCCAGCACCAGAACGGCTTCCGTCAAATTGTCGAAAATGACGTTCAACTCATTGCGCGAACGAATCACTTCCTGCTCGGCGCTCTTGATTTCAGTGATGTCAAGATGCGTGCCCATGATGGTGATGGCATAGCCCTGCGCATCGCGCAAGGTCGCCTGACCGCGCGCCAGCACCCAGGCCCACGGCCCCCGTGCATGGGCAATCCGGTAAGTGACTTCGTAACATGGTTCGCTGCCGTCGATGCACGCCTTGCGCGCGGCGAGGTAGGCCGGCAGATCGGCAGGATGGATCAAGCGGCCCCAACAGGAAGCATCGGCATCAGAATTTTCAGCGCGCGGCGCGTGGCCAATGATCGCCAGCGAATTCTCGTCCAGCGCCAGGGTTGTAGTTGCGACATCAAAACTCCACAAGCCCAGATTGGCGCCGCGCAGCGCCAGCCCCATCCGCGCCTCGAAGGCGAAGCGCTCGCGCTCGCGGCCCAGGCCCAGCGCCTCCATCTGAGCGCGTCGGATGTGCGTCCAATGCAAGCCGGCGCAACATGACAAGGCCAGCGCAGCAAAGAACAAGGCATAGGTGATGGCCTCGCGCCGCAGCGGCTCGTCGATGGCGCCTTGGTCGCGGCTGAGCATGACAATCAGCGGCTTGTCCATCGCCAGCGCTGCCGACTGTACCGTGAGCAGCGCCGCCACACGCTGTTCGTGCCCAGAGGGCAGCTTGCCGACCAGCACGCTATCGAGTTGGCCGCCACTGCGGTGGCCGCCACTGCGGTGGCCGCCAGCGCGGTGGCCGCGATGGCGGTTGAAAAAAGTGCCAGGCAAGTCGACGCTGGTCCCGTCGCCCCCGGCTTTTTCTGGAAAGTTAGTGAATTGCAAGCCATCGCCGTGGACAATGCTGCCCCAGACATCGGGTGCATACATCACGGGGCGAAAGATGCTGGTGAAATACGCGGTATCGAGCACGGCCAGCGCCAGTCCGTCAAACTCGCCGGCGGGACCGACCACCATGCGCGCGGCAGTCATGCTCAATTCTTTTCTGATCGTTTGAAAAGGTGCCGATACATACAAGATTGCTTGGTCAGGCCGATTTTTTACCGTCTTGAAATAGTCCGCGCTGCTCAAGTCCAGTCCCATCAAGCCAGCGTCGGATGAAGCGGTGACGATACCGCTGGCATCGAGCACCAGAAAATGGCTGATTCCCGGCATCGAATCGGCCAGCGCACGCAGGCGATGCGATGGATTGCGCGGCGCGTTGACGCTGCCAGAGGGGACGAAGAAATAGCCGATGACTCCTTCCAGAGCGCGGTTGGTCGCCGCCAGATTGGTTTCGATATCGCTGCCCAGCACTTTGGCGAGCACCTGCAAACGGATTTGCTCGGCCCGGTTGACACGGTCATCCTGGCGCAGGTGCGCCGATGCAAAGATCGCGCCCACCAGCACCAGCGCAAAAGCGAGTAGCAGCCATTCGTATTGATGCAAACGTGTGACAGGAGTCGGAGATCGTATCGGCATGAGATGGTTCATCTGCAAACAGCGCTGCCCTGCTGGGACAGTAAAAATGAATAGGGACGAATCGGGGGCGAGTGCATCGGCATTCTTGGTCAAATCAGGGTTATTTTTTCATCGGTCGAATCGAGCACTTTTTGGCAGCGATGCATCCTGCTTTATTGCATATTAACAATACAACATGGTAGACGAAAAGAGACATCAAAAGTTGTCCAAATACAAAATAATTTCGTGGATTTAATACTCAATTAAAAATTGATCGGTGCTGGATCGACCACGCCTGGCGTTGCCATGCCCGGTCCGCGCAACAGCAGCGATGTCGCAAAACATCTTCTTCATGTCGCAAAACGCCACGTGATGGAACCCAAGGCAACGCAACATAGGACTCGACAACAGCCAATCAAGTCATCTGTGCGTTTGCAAAAAGTCATCGCGCCTTGGTGTCAGTGCCGCCTCATCGTTTGCGGCATCACGGCACCGATCGTCATGGCTGGCAGCGCCAGCGGCATCCACACCAACCAGTGCGACAGCATGCGGGCAGACCTGATGGTCAACGCAGTCGACTACGAGGAAAACCGAATGCAAAAATTTTCGATCTGGTCCTTGTTACGCAATGCCATGTCTTACCACGAGGGCTGGCAGAAACAATGGCACTCGCCTGAGCTCAAACGCGAATACGACGTGGTCATCATCGGCGCCGGCGGGCACGGCCTGGCGACCGCTTACTATCTGGCCAAGGAGCACGGCGTGCGCAATATCGCGGTAGTCGAACGCGGCTACCTTGGCGGCGGCAATACCGCACGCAACACTACCATCGTGCGCTCGAACTACCTGATGGACGAATCGACGGCGCTGTATGAGAAGGCGATGACGTTGTGGGAAGGACTGTCGCAAGATATCAACTACAACGTCATGTTCAGCCAGCGCGGGGTCATGAATCTGGGCCACACGTTGCAAGACATGCGCGACATCGAGCGCCGCGTGACCGCCAACCGGCTCAACGGAATCGATGCGGAAATCGTCAGCGCGGCGCAGATCAAGGAGATGCTTCCTTTCATCAACCTCAATACCCGCTATCCGGTGCTCGGTGCATCGCTGCAGCGCCGCGCCGGAGTGGCGCGCCACGATGCCGTGGCCTGGGGCTATGCGCGCGCAGCCGATGCGCATGGCGTCGACATCTTGCAAAACTGCGAAGTGACCGGCATACGCCGCAACGGCGGCGCCGTCGTCGGCGTCGATACCGCCCAGGGGTTCATCAAGGCCAAGAAAGTGGCGATCGTCGCCGCCGGTCACTCGAGCGTGATCGCGGACATGGCCGGACTGCGTTTGCCGATCGAGAGCCATCCGCTGCAGGCGCTGGTATCGGAACCGCTGAAGCCGATTTTCCCGAACGTGGTCATGAGCAACGCGATCCACGCTTACATCAGCCAGTCCGACAAGGGCGATCTGGTCATCGGCGCCGGCATCGACCAGTACACCGGGTATGGCCAGCGCGGCAGTTACCAGACCATCGAACAGACGCTGGCCGCCATCATCGAACTGTTCCCGCTGTTTTCGCGCGTGCGCATGAACCGGCAATGGGGCGGCATCGTCGATGTGTCACCGGATGCCTGTCCAATCATCGGCCTCACGCCCGTGCAAGGCCTGTACATCAACTGTGGCTGGGGTACCGGCGGCTTCAAGGCAACGCCGAGTTCGGGCTGGGTGATGGCCCACACGATTGCCCAGAACCGGCCGCATGCACTCAATGAAGCGTTTGCACTGGATCGTTTTTATAGCGGTCATTTGATCGATGAACACGGCGCCGCCGCCGTAGCCCACTGAACGTTGTCAACCGGAGAAACCGAACATGCTGCAAATACCCTGCCCCTGGTGCGGCCCGCGTGCCGAAACCGAATTCCTGTGCGGTGGCGAAGGCGGCATCGTGCGCCCGCCCGCGACCGCCACGCTCAGCGATACCGAATGGGGTGATTACGTATTCATGCGCAAGAATCACAAAGGCTGGCACCACGAACAATGGCGCCATGTCAGCGGCTGCGGGCGCTGGTTCAACGCGCTGCGTCATACGGTGAGCTATGATTTTCAGGCGACCTGGAAAATTGGCGAGCCAGCGCCGGTGACGCAGCACAGCGGGAGTGCGGCATGAGCGCGCGCCTGCCATCGGGCGGACGCATCGATCGCAAGCATGTCCTCCACTTCCATTTCAACGAACGGGCCTACCAGGGTTACGCAGGCGACACGCTGGCATCGGCGCTGCTGGCCAATGGCGTCTCGCTCGTTGCACGCAGCTGGAAATACCATCGGCCCCGCGGCATCCTCTCGGCCGGCGTGGAAGAGCCCAATGCATTGGTGCAATTATTCGACGGTGCGCGCACCGTGCCCAATGCCCGCATGACCGAAGTGACGCTGGTCGAGGGACTGCGCGCCAGCGCAATTCATGCCAAGCCCAGCATCGAATTTGACGTCAAGGCGGTCAACGGCTGGTTTGCCGGCCTGATCCCGGCCGGATTTTATTACAAGACCTTCATGGCATCCCAGAAGGCATGGCATTTCTTTGAAAAGCACATACGCGCCTCCAGCGGCCTGGGCACCTCGCCGCTGGAGCCCGATCCCGACCATTACGACAAGCGTTTTGCGTTTGCCGATGTATTGATCGTGGGCACTGGCATCGCCGGCTTGAGCGCCGCCCTTGCCGCCGGCTTGTCTGGCGCGCGGGTCATCTTGTGCGACGAACAAGGCGAAGCAGGCGGTCAATTGCTCTCGTGCGAGGACAACATCGACGCCATGCCGGCCATGCAATGGGTCGCGCAAACGCTGGCCACGCTAGCGACGATGCCGGAAGTGACGATCCTGACGCGCACCACCGCGTTTGGCTATCAGGAAAACAATCTGGTGACGCTGCTCGAGCGCCGCGCCGACCATCTGCCGCGCGCGCAAGCGCCGGCCTTTCGCGAGCGGCTCTGGAAGGTGCGCGCCAAACAGGTGGTGCTGGCCACCGGCGCACACGAACGCCCGCTGGTGTTTGGCAATAACGATTTGCCGGGAGTGATGCTCAGTGCAGCGGTAGCCACTTACGTGCGCCGTTATGCGGTCTTGCCGGGGCGCCAGGCGGTGATATTCACGAACAACGATGCCGGATATGATGCGGCGCTGGCGCTCAAGCAAGCCGGCGCCCAGGTCCAAGTGATCGATGCCCGCGCAGTGCCCAGCGGCACGCTCAGCGCACGCGCACGCAGCAGCGGCATTCCCATACTCGCCGGCCACGTCATCACCGAAGCGCGCGGTGGCAAACGCATCCGCAGCGTGGTGGTGCAAGGCATCGATGACAACGCACAATTGACCGGCACCACATCGATACTCGATTGCGATCTGCTGGCAGTCTCGGGCGGATTCAGCCCGGTGATCCACCTGCAATGCCAGTCCGGCAGCAAGGCCGTATGGGATGACCAGCCAGCCGCTTTCTTGCCGGGCAAATCGGTGCAAGCCGAACGCTCGGCGGGCGCCTGCAATGGCAAGCAAACCTTGCTCGCTTGCGCGCAAGATGGCGTAGCCGCCGGCATCGCTGCCCTTTGCGCTGCCGGCTTTGCCGCGCCAAGCCATGCCACTGCCGATATTGCCGCCACCGATCCGGGCAAGCTGCGCGCACTGTGGCTGGTGCCGCATCCGCGCGGCGTGAGCCGGGCCCCGAAACAGTTTGTCGATCTGCAAAATGATGTCGCGGCCTCTGACATCCATCTCGCCATCCGCGAAGGCTTCGAGTCGATCGAACATGTGAAGCGCTATACCGCGATGGGATTTGGCACCGACCAGGGCAAGACCGGCAACATCAACGGCATGGGAATTGCGGCCCAAGTGCTGGGCAAGACCATTCCACAAGTGGGCACGACGACGTTTCGGCCCAACTACACGCCGGTGACATTTGGCGCCGTGGCCGGACTGGAACTGGGCGATGGCTTCGATCCGGTCCGCACCACCGCGCTGCATCCGTGGCACGTCAGTCACAAGGCGCTGTTCGAAGATGTCGGCCAATGGAAGCGCCCCTGGTACTACCCTGTCGAGGGCGAAGATCTGCACGCCGCCGTCAGGCGCGAAGTGCTCGCCGTGCGCCACGGCGTGGGCATGATGGATGCTTCAACTTTGGGGAAAATCGATATCCAGGGCCCCGATGCGAAGGTCTTGCTGAACTGGGTCTATTGCAACGCCTGGTCCAAGCTGGAAACGGGCAAATGCCGCTACGGCTTGATGCTCGATGAAAACGGCATGGTATTCGACGATGGCGTGACGGTGCGACTGGCAGAAGACCATTATCTGATGCACACCACGACGGGCGGCGCGGCGCGCGTACTGGCATGGCTGGAGCGCTGGCTGCAAACCGAATGGCCGGATCTGAAAATATTCCTGACGACGGTCACCGACCATTGGGCCACCACCGCAGTAGTCGGTCCAAAAAGCCGGGAAGTGCTGAAAGCGTTGTGCAGTGACGTCAATTTTGACGATGACGCCTTCCCGTTCATGTCTTGCCGCGAAGGCACGGTGGCAGGCGTGCGCGCCCGGATCATGCGCATCAGTTTTTCCGGCGAACGCAGCTATGAAGTGAACGTCCCGGCCGCTCAGGCGATGCCGGTATGGGAAGCGATTCATGGCGCCGGCCTGCCCTTTGGCATCACCCCTTACGGCACCGAAACCATGCATGTGCTGCGCGCCGAGAAAGGCTACATCATCGTCGGCCAGGAAACCGATGGCTCGGTCAGTCCGATCGACCTGGGCATGGGCGCCATGGTCACCAAGAACAAGGACTGCCTGGGAAAACGCTCTCTTGCGCGCAGCGACACCGCGCGCAGCGATCGCAAGCAACTGGTCGGACTGTTGACAGACGACCCGCAGTTCGTGCTGACGGAAGGAGCGCAGGTTCTTGCCGCTGCGCCGCCCGCGCCGATGGCCGGCCATGTGACATCGAGTTACCTCAGTCCGACACTGGGCCGCTCGATCGCCATGGCGCTGGTCAAAGGCGGTTTGACCCGCATCGGTGAACAGGTTCATGTCGCCATGTACGACGGCGCAGTCGTGACCGCGACCATCGCCAACCCCGTCTTCTTTGACCCCAACGCGGAGCGCCAACATGCTTGAAGTTACCCGTCCACCGCAGTCTGCCGTGAAAACCTCGGCAGCCGCTTTGCAGATGCCCCAGGCCAGCGCCTTGTACGCCGGATGGCGCGAAGGATTGACCATCATCAACCTGCGCGGCGCCCCTGACGACGCCGCATTCGTGGCAGCAGCGTCACGGGTGCTGGGCCTTGCGTTGCCGGTGCAGCCCTGCAGCGCGGCATCGAATGCGACGCACCGCGTGATCTGGGCCGGACCCGATGAATGGTTCATCATCGCTCCTGCAGGACAAGCTGATGCGCTGAGCGAGCAACTGCGCGCCGCACTCGCCGGCATCCACCATGCCATCGTCGATGTCAGCAGCGGCTACACGGTGCTGCAATTGCAAGGACAACCGGTGCGCGAGGTGCTCGCCCAGGGCTGTCCGCTCGACTTGCATCCACGTGCATTCAAGCTTGGCGCCAGTGCCGGCTCGCACTATTTCAAAGCGTCAATCTGGTTGTGGCGCACCGAAGCAGATGGTTCGTTTGAAGTATTGGTTCGCCGCAGCTTCATGTCTTATTTCTGGCTGATGCTCACGCGTTGCACCAAGGAATGCAGCCTGGAAGACTTATCATGACTCTGGAAAATGCGTCAACCATCAATGCGCCAGGGCGCTACGTCCTGACGCTGGCCGCGGCGAGCAGCCGCGGTCAAGTCGCCGCGATCACGGCGCTGCTGGAGCGCCATGGCGCGTACATCGAAGAGTTTGCAGTGTTCGATGACGTGTTTCTTGCTCGTTTTTACGTGCGCAGCGTGATCCGGCTCGAACATGCCGACGCGGCCCGTGTGGCGGCGCTGCGCGCAGAATACGCCGCCCTGGTGGACCGGTTCGATCAAGCCAGCGGCGCCTTGCATGATCTGCGCTACCAGACCCGCGTGCTGATCATGGTCTCCAAGGCCGACCATTGCCTGCGCGATCTGCTGGCACAGTGGCGGCGCAAGGAATTGAACATGGACGTAGTTGCCGTCGTCTCCAATCATGCCGATTTGCGCCACTTCGTCGAGGCCGAGGGCTTGCCGTTCCACCACCTGCCCATCACTGCCGACACCAAGCCGCAGCAAGAGGCGGCGCTGCTCGCTTGCATCAAACAATACGACGCCGAACTGATTGTGCTGGCGCGCTACATGCAGGTATTGTCGGGCAATCTGTGCAACACCTTGGCCGGTCGCGTGATCAATATTCATCACTCGTTCTTGCCGGGCTTCCAGGGGGCGCGCCCGTATGAACAGGCGTACGCGCGGGGAGTCAAACTCATAGGCGCAACGGCGCACTTCGCGACCACGGATCTGGACGAAGGCCCGATCATCGAACAGGCGCTGGAACGCGTCGATCACGCATTTGCGCCCGAGCATTTGCTCAGCACCGGGCGCCACGTCGAATGCCTGGTGCTGGGACGGGCGTTGCGCTATGTGCTGGAGCACCGCGTCTTCATCAATGGACTGCGCACCGTGGTATTGCGCTGAGATGGCCATGGCCAGGCGCAACCGAGCCATGGCAATGACAACAGGCCGATGACGGCAATCATGGCGTCATCGGATCTTGAAAAAACCACGGCGCCAGTCGCTGTGGCATCGCTGCGGTTCTTGAACAGTGCGCAGGCTTCAGGCGAAATAGGCTTGCTTGACTTCATCGCTGTTGCGCAGCGCCTCGGTGGTGCCGCTCGCTACCACCTTGCCTTGCATGAGCACGTAACCGTAATGCGCAAGCGCAAGGGTCTGGTGCACGTTTTGCTCGACCAGCAAGATCGTGATGCCGAGCCCATTGATGTGCTCGATGACGTTGAAGGTTTCCTTGACGAACAGCGGCGACAAGCCCAGCGACGGCTCGTCGATCAGCAACAACTTGGGCGCCGCCATCAAGCCGCGCCCGATCGAGAGCATCGCTTGCTCACCGCCGGACATGGTGCCGCTGAGTTGCTTGATGCGCTCCTTGAGGCGCGGGAAGATTTCATAGACTTCATCGAGGCGTTTGCGGATCACCTCACTGCTGTTTTCGCGGTAGGCGCCGATGCGCAGATTTTCTTCGACCGTCATCTTGGCAAAGACCTTGCGCCCTTCCGGAATGCAGGCGATGCCAGCCTGGTTGATACGGTGGGTTGCCAGGGCGGTGATGTCGCGGCCCTCGAAACGGATGTTGCCGCTGTGCGGCCTGGTCAAGGACAGGATCGAGCGGATCATCGTCGATTTGCCGGAACCGTTTGCGCCCAGGATGCAAGTGATCTTGCCCGGTGCCACATCGACCGACACATCGGTGAGGACATCGGCCTTGTCGTAGGCGGTGTAGATGTGTTCGACCTGAAGGCCGATGGCGCGTGCTGCTGTGCTCATGATTGTCCCAAGTAAGCTTCCTGCACTTGCAAATTGGCGGCGATTTCGCGGTACGTCCCTTCGCACAATTTCTTGCCATAGTTGAAGATAACGCAACGATCGGTGATGCGCTCGATCACGTTCATTTCATGTTCGATGATGACGATCGTCAAGCCAGGAATACGCTCGCGCACGGCCAGGATGTCGTCCATCAGTTCGCGCGTTTCTTCGTGCGTCATGCCAGCCGATGGCTCGTCGAGCAACAGCAGGCGCGGCTTGCTGACCAGCGCCCGGCAAATTTCGATACGGCGGCGATCGATCATGTTGACCGATCCGGCCGCATCGAACAATTTCGTGCCGAGCGAGCTTGAAAACGTGGTCACGAGTTGCCAGGCTTCATCGTAGTTTTTTTCGAACTGACGCTTCAGTGCGCTGCGCTGGACCAGGTTGAACCAGAAGCCATGGTTCAGATTCTGATGATTGCCGATCATGATGTTGTCGAAAATCGTCAATGGCAGCGACAGCCGCGAGCGCTGAAACGTGCGGGTGATGCCGCAGCGATAGATCTCCTGCGCCGCCAGGCGGCTGATGTCGCGATCTTCGAACCGGATGTTGCCGGCGCTGGCCGTGTAGATGCCGGTGAGGACATTGAATAGCGTGGTCTTGCCCGAGCCATTGGGTCCCAGCAAGCCGAGGATTTCACCTTGCCGGATCTCCATGCTCAGGTTATCCAGCGCGACCAGGCCGCCGAAACGCATGGTCAGGTTGCGGCATTCGAGGATGGGCTTTCTGCTGGTCGTCATTTTCCACTCCAGCCGGGCACATAGCTGCGCAAGCGCCGCGGAAACAGCCCGTCCTGGCGAAACAACAGGATCAGGATCACCGCGATCGCATACAGCAAGAAGCGGTATTCCTGGATAGACTGCAGCTTTTCCGGCAACAGCACCACCAGCACTGCCGCCGGCAAGATGCCCCACGCATTGCCCATGCCGCCCATGACCACGATCGAAATCATGATCAGCGAATCGGCAAACGTAAAATTGGTCGGCGCCACGAAGCCGGTCATCATCGCAAAGAATGCGCCAGCCACGCCGGCGAAGCCATTGCCGAGCATGAAAGCGCTGATTTTCCAGCGCCGGACCTGGATGCCGAAGGTCGATGCCGCGGTTTCATCGATGCGCACGGCATCGAAGGCCAGGCCGATCCATGAACGCTCGATGCGCTTGGTGATCGTGAAGGCGAGCGCGGCAAGCACCAGAGCGCAGAGCGCATAGTTGGCATAAAAAGAAATCGTGATGTCGCCGATCTCGATATTGTCACGCAAGACCCAGCCGAATATCTGCATGCCCGGCACTTTCAAGCCTTGCGCTCCGCCCAGCGTTTCGTTCACTTCCAGAAAGGTGCGAAAAAGAATGCCGAACGCGATCGTCACCAGCGCCGCATAGTGGCCGCGCGTGCGCAGCACCGGCAGCAGCAAAATGGCGCCGATTGCCGCCGCCATCACGCCACCGAGAAACAGAATCAACAGGTGCGGCAATTGCGTGTGCACCGCCAGCACTGCCGCGGTGTAACTGCCCACGCCAAAAAACGCGGCGCCGGCGAAGTTGACCACCCCGGCATACCCGGTCTGCAGGTTCAGGCCCAGACACACCACCGCATACACCAGCACCGTGCACAGCATCAGCAAGGCGAAATGCGCTGCGTGGAACACCGCAATGAAGATCAGAAACCCGGCCAGCACCGTGCCATTCATCAGCGCGTGATGGCTATCGAAGGCCCGTTCGGCGCGTTGCGCAATGCCGCTGCGGTTCGCCGCGTAGCCCGCCACGCCGGCCAGGAAGAGCAAGCTCAGCAACAGCCACTGGTTTTCAGCGGCCATGGCAAAGATCGCCAACAGCAGCGTCAGCAGCACGCCGCCGACAGCGAGCAACAGATTGGTCCGGCCTGTACCGATGCCTGTGCCGTTATCGGGACCGGTTCCGGTAACGGTCCCGGCGACTGGATTGATCGGTGCCGCCTTGCCTGAAGCATTTTTCATCGCGTCAAACCCTTTCACTCGTTTTTTCACCGATCAAGCCGGTCGGCTTGAAGCCGATCAGGATGATCACGACCGCGAATGCGAATACATCCTTGTAAGCGCTGGAGAATGGCATGGCCACCACGCCGATGATCTGCAATGCGGCGAACAGGAATCCGCCGAGGATGGCGCCGTAAATGTTGCCCAGGCCGCCGATGACAGCGGCACTGAATCCGATCACGCCCAGCATCAAGCCGGTGCCGAAATTGATTTCGTTGTAATACAGCCCGTTCATCACCCCGGCCAGCGCAGCGAGCGCCGAGCCCAGGCCGAACGTGAGCAACACGACCAATTCGAAATGGATGCCCATGATGCGCGCGGTTTCACCATCTTGCGCCACGGCGCGGATCGCCAGGCCCAGTTTGGTATGGTTGATCAGCAAGTTCACCAGATAGATCACCAGCACGCCGACCGCGATCAAGATCAGGGTATCGATGCGCAAGATGAAGCGGCCGAATTCGAACGAGGTGCTCGGCAACAGATGCGGAAACGACTGCGGATTCGATCCGCTGGGGTAAAACAGGCGGATCGATTCGCGGATCACGGTTCCGACCATCAGCGTGATCAACAGCGTGATGAAGGGCGGCGCGCTACGCAGTGGCAACACCAGAAACTTCGCGATCAAGGCGCCCAGCAATGCCATGCTGGCAACTGCCGCCAGCACCACGAGCACGAGCAACAGCAGCGGCGAGGTGACACCGGCATCGCTCAAGATGATGTAACTACCCAGACTGACGAACACCCCCAGCGTCAGCACGTCGCCGTGCGAAAACTTGATCACGTCGAGCACGCCAAAGAACAGCGTGAATCCGACCGCCACCATCGCATAGATCACGCCGAGCATGATGCCATTGAAACCGTATTGCGCGATCAAGCCGATATCCATCGTCTCTGTCCGGTCGTGGGTCCGCCGCAGCAAGACCCGGGTTGATCATGCAGTACAGGGAGGCGAACATCCCGTGCCGCTCGAAGATGGACACACAGTCCGGTACCGGCCGCCCACCATGGTCAAGAATCAGCGCCCCTTGAGCTTGCGTTTGCCGCTGGCGTATTCGCTGTCACTCCAATCGATCCACTTGCCGTCCTGCACCACATATTTGGTCGTGGTCGGATTGATGTTCTGGCCGTACTCATCAAACGTGACCTTGCCGACGATGGAGTCGTAAT
The DNA here is from genome assembly GCA_947446335.1 of Oxalobacteraceae bacterium. GTDB lineage: Bacteria > Pseudomonadota > Gammaproteobacteria > Burkholderiales > Burkholderiaceae_D > Janthinobacterium. The sequence goes on from CANFGA010000001.1 coordinate 14,504, forward strand.
CCTTGACCTTGCCGAGTTCGTTGTTTATTTTTTTGCGGTTCGGGCCGGTCTTTTCGATCGTGTCCATCACCAGCGACGTGGCAACGTAGGCATACGGGCCGTACGCTTCCGGCGGTTCGTTGTACTTGGCCGCGGCGTATTGCTCGATGAAGAATTTTCCGCCCGGCAGTTTTGCCACCGGCGGGCTGTCATACATCGCGATGGTCCCTTCGGCCAGCGCGCCAGCGGCGCTCACGAATGCTTCGCCGACGATGCCCGAGGTGCCCTGAAATTGCGCATTGATGCCAAGCTTGTGCATTTGTGTCAGCACGCGCACGCCGATGCCGGTCAAGCCGCCGAAATAAATGATTTCAGGATTGAGCTCCTTGATCTTGGTGAGTTCGGCATTGAAGTCTTGCTGGTCGGCACCGACACCGAAGCTGCCCAGCATGGTGCCACCGCTTTCCTTGAGATACTGGCTGAAGTATTTGTACATCGATTTGCCGTAATCGGTGGTGTCGTAGATGGCGACCCAGCGCTTGTACTTTTGCTCCCCGGTCAAAAATTGCGCCGCGACCTGATTCTGCTTGATCAGCGTGGCGCTGACGCGATGCATTTCCTTGATTTTCTGGCCATAGATGATTTCCGGCAGCACCGCGGCCCAGATCACGGTCGGCACGCTGAACTGGCGGTAGACATCGACGGTGGCGATTGCGACCGAAGAGCAATAATGCGGGATGATGGCCATGATCGCATTGTCGGCCGCCGCCTTGGTAGCGACCTGCACCCCGACGTTGGGCTTGCATTCGTCGTCGAGGCTGATCAACTGAAAGTTGTACTTCGATTTGGCGTCGGCATTGTGCAGCTTGACTGCGAGTTCGGCAGAATTGCGTCCGCCCAGGCCGTGCGAAGAATTGGAGCCCGTCAGCGGCCCGATGAAGGCGATCTTCACCGTGTCCTTGGCCGCGGCGCTCAATGAAAAAACGCCCAGGCCCAGGCCCAGACTGAGACCAAGACCGACTAAGCAGGTATTGATGGTGCGCGTCGATGATGCATGCATGGCCGATGCTCCGTAAGTGATCCCGCGTACATGCTCGCCGTGCGGTGAGCACACTGAGGACAATTACACCATCGACGCCCACGCACAATGTGAAACAAAGCGACCGTCGATTGCACTTTTTCGCCATCGGCGGGATCCGGCCCGCTGCGCGGCAAGCCGCCATGACATATACCCCTACAACAAATGCAATAAATGATTACATCTATTGCAATACTGGCTTACAAATTGCTTATATTCTGGAAACGACATGATATGTCGCCATCAGATCGGCATCGGTGCACACTCGCATCACCAGCGCACGCCATTTTGGGGTCGCACAGGCAAGCAAGAATGAGCGCACCGAAAAGGAATGGCCGCACTAAAACGGAATGGGTGCACTAAAAAGGAGATACACAATGTCACTGGAACACGTCATGTCCCGCACTGCGGGATTGTCCGTCGGCTTCATCCTCGCACCTGGCTTCACCATGGTGGCGTTCGTCGCATTTGTCGATACCTTGCGCCTGGCCGCTGACGAAGGCGATCGCAGTCGCCCCATCCACTGTCGCTGGAGCATTCTGAGCCATAACATGCAGCCGATCCGCGCCAGTTGCGGCATCGAGATCACGCCGACGACCGAACTGCCCGACCCGAGGGGCTTCGATTACATCATCGTTGTCGGCGGCTTGCTCACAGCGCCCAGACTGGACCCGTCGCTGTGTGCCTATCTCAAACTGGCCAACGAGCGCAAGGTGGCGCTGGTGGGCTTGTGCACCGGTGGCTTCACGCTCGCGCGCCTGGGCCTGATGGACGGCTATCGCACCTGTGTCAGCTGGTTTCACTGCGGCGAATTCGCCAGCGAATTTCCACACCTGCAAGTGATTTCAGATGAGCTGTATGTCGTCGACCGGGACCGCTTGACCTGCGCCGGCGGTACCAGCGTCGTGCATCTGGCCGCCTTTCTGGTCGAGCGCCACAACAGCAAGGGCCAGGCCGCGAAGGCGTTGCGGATCCTGATCGAGAACGCGCTGCAATCGGAACGGGCATTGCAACCGCAACCGCTGTTTACCGAAGAGACTGAAAACTTGCGCGTGCGCAAGGCCATGCTGCTGATCGAACGCAATCTGAGCACGCCGCTGTCGACCGAATTCATCGCCCGGCACGTGAGCATCAGTGACCGTCATCTCGAGCGCCTGTTCCTGGCCGAGATCGGCATCAGTCCCTCGACGTTCGCGCTGAAGCTGCGTCTGTCGAATGCCTATCGCTTGCTGGAAACGACCCGCAATTCGATCATCGATATCGCCGTCCAATGCGGGTTTCAAAGCAGCTCGCATTTTTCGCGCAGCTTTCGCGGTGCACACGGCATGTCACCTTCGCAGGTGCGCAAGCAAGTGTGTCACGGCGCGGCGTGAGCCTAACGCTCGAGCGTCACCTCGCTCAGCGGCTTGCTGCAACAGGGCAAAATCCAGCCCTGATCGATCTCGCGCTGGCGGATGCCGCCGGCGTGTTTCATCTCGACCTGGCCTGACAGCATTTTTGTTTTGCAGGTACCGCACATGCCCTTGGTGCACGATACCGGCAAGCGCATGCCCGCTGCCCGCGCAGCAGCGAGGATGGTTTGCGTCGCGTCGCAGATGACCACATCGCCAGTCTTGGTGAAGTGCACCGCATGGCTCGTTCTTTGAACCAGGATGCCTTCAGCGGCGATATCGGCCAGCGTCTCGACCAAAGTCGCCACCATCAGGGTTTCGAATGAAAAGCTTTCTTCGTGATAGCGCGCCATGTCAAAACCGGCTTGCTGCAGCAGCGACCGGACCGCCGCCATGTAAGGCGCAGGACCGCAGGTATAGATTTCACGGTCAAGGAAATCGGGCACGACATTGTGCAATACCGACTGATTCAAGAAACCGGTAAACCCGGCCCAGGCCGGTTGATCGCCGCGTCGCTCGCAGACAAAGCCGAGCCTAAAGCGGGCCTGATTTCTGGCCATCAAGGCCAGTTCATCGGCGAAAATGATGTCGTCGGGCGTGCGCGCACTGTGCACGAAGGCGATATCGGCATCCAGAGCAAGATCATGCAGCGCGCGCGACATCGACATCAACGGCGTGATGCCGCTGCCGGCCGACAGAAAGAGGTATTTTCGCAGTGGCTGCGGCGCTGGCATGAAACAGGAAAATTCACCGGCAGGACCGAGCATGCGCACGCTGTCACCGGCCTGCAAATTGTCGTGCAGCCAGTTCGAGGCAAGGCCGCCCGGCACGCGCTTGACCGTGATGGCGACCGTATCGGGACGCGTCGGACTCGACGACAGCGTGTAGCAGCGATTGATGGTCTTGCCTTCGATGTCCAGTTCCAGCGTGATGAACTGTCCTGGCGCATGGCGCATCAGGCGCGGCGCGGCGGTGCTGAAGACGAAGGTTTTGACATCCGCTGTTTCCGGCCTCACCTGCCGGCAAATCAAGGTGTCATCGTGCGCGCCATCCCACAAGGCTGCTGCGATACGCAAGTCCGGCTGCAAAACGTCAGGCATGGCTACTCCATCAAGGCGGACAAGCGTCCGACATACCAATTGCAAAATTTATTCACCAGCGTTTCAGTCAGTGGCGAATACGGACCCGGTTCATAAGCCTTGCTGCGGATGCCCAGTTGCGATTGCTCGACAAGCGCACGGTCCTGGGCATTGGTGGCCAGCCATACCGCGAGCAAATTATCGAGCTCGTAGTCGCGGCCATCCACCGCATCCTTGTGCACCAGCCAGGTCGTGCGCACCAGAGTTTTTTCAGCCGAAATCGGCAGTACCGTGAACGTGACGATATGGTCGCTCATGAAGTGGTGCCAGGAATTGGGCTGGGTCCAGAACGACAGGCCGCCCAATGCGGCATCGGTGAAGTCACCCAGCAGTTTCTTGCTGGCCACTTCGCCATTCAAGGTCTGCGATTCACCGGCCCGGTCCAGCGGCAAGCGCTGGGTGCGAAAGCCGGTGATGCAGTCATCGAGATGGTCGATTTCTTGCGACGGCAAGCCCATGGCATCCCATTGGCTGAGATACTTTTTCATCGCCACCTGATACTGTTCCAGACCCTCGCTATCCTCGGCATTGGCCTGGTAGCCGAAACCGTACTCGTACAACGACACGGTCAGCTCCGGATGGTTGGCGCGGCAGTGGTAGCACTCGCGGTTGTTCTCCATCGTCAGCTTCCAGTTGCAATCCTCGATCATGTCGATCTGCTTGGCGACCTTGCAGTCGGCGATGCGATGCGGTGCGATGTAGGGTGCCATCGCGCGCGCCATCTCGTCGATATCGGTGGGCGCATTATCAGCGAGGCAAATGAACAGCAAGCCGCTGATATTACGCAAATGAATCGACTTCAGATTGTGACCGGTGACGTCAAATTTTTCACCCATGTGTTCGGCGAACATCAGCGCGCCTTGCAAGTTGTAAGTCCACTGATGGTAAGGACAGACCAGGTTGCCAACCGCGCCTTGATCCTTTTGGCACAGGCGTGATCCGCGGTGGCGACACACGTTATGGAAGGCATGTATTTCCATGTCGTCGTCGCGCACGATCAGCACCGACGTGTTGCCGATGTCGAGTGTGATGTAGTCGCCCGCTTCCGGCAAGCTCGGCTCGGCTGCGGCATAGATCCAGTGCCGGTTGAAGATCAAGTCGAGATCCGCATCAAAAATGGCCGGATCGGTGTAAAACGGCGCCTCCAGGCTATGGCCAGGTTGGCGACGTGCCAGCAATGCGCGAAGATCGGGTGTGGGAGCGGTCATATCGGGGTTCTCGGTGACAGGAATCAAAAATCGACAAGATGATGTTCACGTAAATAAGCCAGCAATACTTGCGCTTTTTCGACAGCATTTCCTTGTTTAACGACTTCCCCGCCGCCGCCGCCGGCATCGCTGCCGATCGCACCCAACATTCTGCTATGACCGCTCTGAGCAATCTTCGCTTGCAGGGGACGCGCACGGCGCGTGGCCGGTTCCAGTTGCCAGCATGGTGCCGTCAAAAAAGGGGGGGCAGCATCGGGCACGAGCCCAGCCTTGATGCGCCCGGCCGCGACGCGGGCATAGGCATATTGGCGATTTTGCGCGGCGCGCGCGTGCACCGCCAGCAGCACCGGGCCGGACACTTCCAGCTTGCGGCGCAAGCCCTTGGGCAAGAACTGGCGCACGCTCAGCACGCAGCCTTGCAAGCTGGCGTCCAGCACATCGGCGATCATCGGCATGCGCAAGCGTTCGGCCAGCAGGTAAGGCAGCAAGCCGGACGCCGATTGGCCGTCGGCGCGGGCGCCGCACAGCACGATGTCGTAGCCTTGCAGGCGCGCCGCCAACGCTGGCGCGATATCGTGCTCCAGCGGCAGTTGCAAGACCTCGATTTCGGGCGCGCCCAGGCCAAAATAATCGGACAGCGCATCCTTGCCAGCGGCGCCGGCATGGAGCACGGTGATCTGTTCCAGCGGCGCCAGCCTGCAGCCCAGTTCAAAGGCGGCCGCGTCGCTTGCGCTGCGGATAGGACGCGCGCTCACCGGGTGCTGCGCGCTCGACACCAGCACGGCAATCTGGGGAAAAGGTTTCATGTCGGTTTCATCTCTACGGTAGCGTGCAAGGTGGAAGTGAACGCGCCTGCCGCACCAGTTCCAGCAGGGCCTGCATCAAAGCCTGGGTGTCCTCCACCAGCGTCAGGTTGGCGCGCTTGACGATCGGCGCGCTCTCGTCGAGATTGACGGCAATCACATGGCGGCAATCCTTGATGCCTTGCAAATGCTGAACCGCGCCGGAAATGCCAAGCGCCAGATACGCGCTCGCTTGCACGGTCTTGCCGCTGGCGCCGATTTGCTTGGCGCGCACAAAGCGCCCGTCATCGACCGCCACCCGCGATGCGCCGGTGACCGCCCCCAAGGCCTGCGCCAGCGCGATGAAGGTATCCATGTCGCGCATCCCGTTACCTCCCGACAAGATCAAATCGGCTTCCTCCAGCGCGACCTGATCCAAACTGCTGGCTTCCAATCCCAGGTCGCGCACCTGCGCCAGCGGCAACGCCGCCAGCGATGCGGCGCACATCGGCACGGCTTCGACTTGGCCATGCCCGACAAACGGCAACTTGGCATCGGCCGCATGGCGCGCCAGCAAGATAATCTGGGGCAATGGACAGCGCGCATACTGACCCCCGGGAACGATGCGTGCCGCGCTGTCGACACTCAATTCCACGATATCGGCAGCAACCGTGCGCCCGGTGCGCGCCGCCAGCCTGCGACCGAGGTCGCCATCGGCGTGCCGATCGGGCAGAAAAATGTGCAGCGGCTGATAGCGGGCGATCAATTGCTGCGCCAGCACCAGCGCCAGCTCCGGAAAGAAATGCGTGGATGGCAATTGCGGCAAGTTCACGACAATATCTGCGGCGGCCGCGCCCAGGTCATCGGTCGTTGCGCCGAACACCGCCACCACGACCGCGGTCTGCGCATCGGCCAGCAAGGCCGCCGCCGCAATCGCTTCGCGCGCATGGTCGTCCAGCGTGCCACGCTCGCTGTGCAGCAGAACCAGCATGTGCCGCACGGCCGTTTGCATGCTGCGCAGCGGTTTCGGTTTTTCCGCGTGCCGGGACAGGTGAACGTCGCGCAAGCCGTCCTGCGCGCCAAGAATGATGCGCTTCAAGCCGCTGGCAGCGATCAGGTACGGACGACGCGGATCGATGCGGCGCAACGCCGCTGCATCGGGTGATTGGTGATGTTCCATTCATTCCCCCAAACGCTGGGCAACCAGCTCAGCCAATTCCATCACCTCAGGGCGCACGCCGACCACGCCCTCGAGCATCGCGGTGCAATTCGGACAAGCCACCGCCACCACATCGGCGCCGATGGCGCGGGCATCGGCAATGCGAATGTCGGGGATGCGCGTCGTGCCAGCAATATCGGTAAAGGGCGCGCCGCCGCCGCCGCCGCAACAACGCCCGCGCAAGCCGGAGCGCTCCATCTCGCGCACCGCGATGCCCAGCGCAGCCAATACCGCGCGCGGCGCGTCGGTTTCGCCGTTGTAGCGGCCGAGGTAACACGGGTCGTGATAAGTCATCGCCAGGGTCGATGGCGCACCGCTCAGGCGAATCTTGTCTTGCTTGAACAACTGCGCCAGCAACTGGCTGTGGTGCAACACATCGTAGCGCCCGCCCAGCGCCGGATATTCATTTTTAAGGCAATGGAACACATGCGGATCGGGTGTGACGATATGCTTGAACCGCAAGCCATCGAGCAAGCCGATATTACCGCGCGCCAGTTGCTGGAAAGTCGCCTCGTCACCCAGGCGGCGCGCCAGGTCGCCACTGTCGAGCTCGGCCTCGCCCAGCACCGCAAAGCGCAGCCCCGCATGCTGCAGCACCTTCACCAGCGCGCGCAGCGCCCGTTGATAGCGCATGTCAAACGCGCCCTCGCCGGCGATGAGCAGCCAGTCCGTCTCGTCACCGGCGCGCAGCACCGGCACATTCAGATCGATCGCCCAGTGATAGCGCACCGCCTTTGAAAATCCGCCGACGGTATCGGTGTTGCGCAAGTTTTCCAGCACCTGCGCGCCCTTGCCCGGTACGGCACCTTGCACCATCGTCTGCTCGCGCCGAATATCGATGACGGCGTCGACATGCTCGATCAGCATCGGACACTCCTGCACGCATGCACGGCAGGTGGTGCAAGACCAGATCGTGTCGGCATCGATCAAGCCCGGCACGATCGCACTGTGCGGCGCGCCCCGATGCTGGCCTAGCCCCTTGCCGGGATAGGGCGTGCCGGCGTAGTCGGCATCGCTCTTGCTGGCCATTCCCGCCACCAGATCCTGGATCAGCTTCTTCGGGTTCAGCGGCTGGCCGGCGGCCAGCGCCGGACATGCCGCTTCGCATTTTCCGCACTGAACACAGGCATCGAACGATAGCAAGCGGTTCCATGCAAAATCGGCCGGCTTGGCAACGCCGTAATCCCCCTGCGACAAATCGAGTGCGCGCAAATCGGTCGAACGCTGGCTTGAAAAACGCGCCGGGCGCGGATGAAACGCCAAATGCAGCAAACCTGCAACGGCGTGCTTCATCGGGCCACCGGCGCCGATGCCCAGTGCCAGTTCGGCGCCACCGATCAGCAACAAGACAATGACGATGGCAGCAGACGCCTGCCCGCCGGCCGGTGCCAGCCATGCTGCCAGAGCCGCGCCGCAAGCAAAGGCGGCCAGCGTCCATGGCAGACGCATCCACGGCCCGCGCGAGAGCCGTGCCGGCGGCGCGCGGCGACGCCATGCCATCAGCGCCGCACCGACCAGCATCAGCGCCGATGCCCCCAGCAACACCCGGTCCAGCCATGGCCAATACAGCACCAATCCGTAATTGAGCGCAATCACCAAGATCGCCAGCACGGCGCCCCCGCCCACCGCGGCATGGGCGCGCGCAATGAAAGGCTCGCGCGCCACGACATGATGCAAGTCGACCAGATAGCGCTTTGGCATCGCCAGCAAGCCGCTGAGCGCAACCTTGGCGCGGCGACCGTTGCGCCACAGGCGGGCGCGCCGTGCCAAGCCCAGCAACAGCAAGGCGCAAGCGAACCAGAACAAACAGGTAAGAGCCAGTGGCAGCATGTCAAAAGTCCTTGCATAAACGCAGAGCGTCATAAATTGCGCCGTGGATGTTGTGCATCGATATGCAATCGCCGACCCGAAACAGCAGGAACTGTCCGGGCGCCAAGGTGTGCGCAAGGCTCGGCTGCGGCTCGGAGGCAAACAGCGTGCGGATATCGGTCTGGCCGAGGTTGAACGAATGCTCCTTCAACTCCAGGTACAAGCCTTCGTTGGGCAAGATCCCGTTTTCGATCACGACTTGATCCACTTCGCGCTCTTCCTGCTCTTCCGTGTACTCATTGCGCAATACCGCAATGAGCTTGTCGCCTTCGGGCGTGACGCGGTCGAGCCAGTAATTGGGCGTCATGACCACGCCTTGCGCATACATGCGGCGATAGAAGATTGGAAAGGTGGTCCCACCCACATCGTCGGCCACCTTGACATCGGGCGTGACGATTTCGACCACGCTGCCGCGACTGGCCAGAAAGTCGGCGACCCCGGCGCCCGCTTGCGTGCTCACGCCGTCATAGACCAGCACGTTTTTCTTCGGCGCAACTTTGCCCGAGAGGATGTCCCAGCTGCTCACCGACCAGCCTTGCGCCGCGCCCCACTCGGGCACCTGTCCGGTATGGCTGCTGCCGCCGGTTGCCAGCACCACGATGTCGGGTTGCTCGGCCAGGATCGCTTGTGCATCGGCGGCGACACCGAGCCGGCGATCGACGCCCAGGCGCTTGGTTTCCATGTCAAACCAGCGCACGATGCCGGCCATCTGTTCGCGTTGCGGCGCCTTGGCCGCAAGCATGATCTGGCCGCCGACCTGGTCGCTCTTTTCGAACAGCACGACATCGTGACCGCGTTCGCGCGTCACCCGGGCCGCTTCCAGGCCGGCCGGACCGGCGCCGACGACGACCACCTTGCGCTTCTTGCCGCGCGACTTTTCGATCAGGTGCGGCATGGTTTGCTCGCGGCTGGTGGCCGCGTTTTGCACGCACAGCACATCGAGTCCGTTGTATTGGCGGTCGATGCAATAATTGGCACCGACGCATTGCTTGATCTGGTCTTCGCGCCCATCGCGAATTTTCATCACCAGATGCGGGTCCGCGATATGCGCGCGCGTCATGCCGACCAGGTCGCACATGCCGCTGGCCAGAATGCGCTCCGCCTGGACCGGATCGCGTATGCTCTGCGCGTGCATCACCGGCAGCGTCAATACCGACTTGATGCCCAATGCCAGATGCACGAAAGGCTCAGGCGGCAAGGCCATCGGCGGCATGCAATTGACCAGCGTATTGTGGGTATCGGCACCGGAACCGATGACGCTGACAAAATCGATCAAGCCGGTCTGTTCCATCTTGAGCGCGATTTCCTTGAGCATCTCGTGGCTCAAGCCGTCTTCATGGAACTCATCGCCGCACATGCGCAAGCCGACGCAGAAATCGGGACCGACTGCTGCGCGCACCGCCGTCAACACCTCGATACCGAAGCGCAACCGGTTTTGCAAGCTGCCGCCGTAGTCGTCGGTCCGTTTGTTGGTGCGCGGGCTCCAGAACTGGTCGATCAGATGCTGATGCGCGGCTGAAATCTCGACCCCATCCATGCCCGCTGCCTGCACGCGCCTGGCGGCATCGGCAAAATCTTGCACGATGCGGCGAATTTCATGCAGCTCGATGGTCTTGGCATTGCCGCGATGGACCGGCTCGCGGATGCCCGACGGCGTCACCAGATGCGGCCAGTGCTCGCCGTGAAAACTGGAGCGGCGCCCCATGTGGGTGGCCTGGATCATGATCTTGGCACCATGCTTGTGCATCGTCTCGGCCAGCCGCGCGAGCGGTTCGATGATCCGGTCGTGCGACAAGTCGATCGATTTCCACCAGCCTTGCGGACTGTCGATCGAGACCGAACTGGAACCGCCGCAAATCGCCAAACCCAAGCCACCCTTGGCTTTTTCTTCGTAATAGCGCAGGTAGCGCTCGCCCGGCAAGCCATTCTCGGCATAGACCTCGGCATGAGCCGTGCTGATGATGCGATTGCGGATCGTGACCTTGTTGATCGTGATCGGCGCAAACAGATGTGGATAACGCATGCGAGCCTCGTGGTCTGGTTCTGGAAATCTATTTGGGTGCTACGGTGAAGACGCAGTGGTCGTGACCTTCGGCAGCGCATTGCGTTTCGCTGCTGGTCGTGGTGTAGCTGCGCCCGGTATTGCTGGCGACCCAGTCCATCGCGCCCGAGAACCAGCCGGCGAACATGTAGCAGAGTTTGTCATTGAGCTCGGGTTGGGCCAGAACGAAAACCGAGTGTTGCAGCGTGACACGGGCGTAACCGGTGTCGGCATCGACGGCGTCGAAGGCGAACAAGCCCCAGCCGCGCTGTGACAGACGTTTCAGGTAATGTTCGAACACGGCCAGACCGGACAGGCCGTGCGTGGCCGCCTCCTTGTCGCACCAGAAATAGGCGCTCTTGTGGCCGGCGTCGTAGAGTTGCTGCGCATGGCGCTCGCGTCCGAGGGCCGCTTCGATTGCGGCGTGGTTATTGACAAAGAAATGGCGCGGAACATACAGCATCGGCAAATTGTCGGTGGTCCAGATGCCGGTGCTTGCGTCGACGTCGATGGGGAGTTGTGGGTGCATTTTTTTCTTTCGGTTTGACTGCAAAATTGAGGACGCCAGTCCCATGTGATGAGACACAACCGCCCTGCCAGGCACGCTCTACTGCAGCCGGCACGCAGGGCGCGGCGTCACTCGCCCCACACCTCGCCAAACACGCGCATCCAGTTTTCACCCAATACCTTGCGTATCCGCGCTTCGGTCCAGCCCGCCTTTTCCATGGCGGCAGTCAGATTGGGGAACTCGCCGATGGTGCGTATGCCCAGCGGATTGAGCACCGTGCCAAAGTCGGTCAGCTTGCGATAGCGGCCCTTGTCGTGGGTGATCAAGTCGAAGAAGCCCCGGTCATAACCCTGCGTGAAATCGGTGCCGATGCCGACGCAATCGTCACCGACCAGATTGATCACGTAATCGATCGCTTCGACATAATCGTCAACCGTGGCGTCGGTGCCGCGCTTGAGGAAAGGCGGGAACATCGTCACGCCGATGAAACCGCCATGCTCTGCAATGAAGCGCAACTGTTCATCGCTCTTGTTGCGCGGATGCGCCTTCAAGCCGGTCGGCAGGCAATGTGAATAGCAGACCGGCTTCTTCGATGCCAGAATCGCTTCCTGCGAGGTGTTGCCGCCGACATGCGACAAGTCGACCATGATGCCGACACGATTCATTTCCGCGATCGCTTCGCGCCCGAATCCGGACAGCCCGCCATCGCGCTCATAGCAGCCGGTGCCGATCAGGTTTTGCGTGTTGTAGCAAAGCTGAACCACCCGCACCCCCATGTCGGCATAGGCTTCGATGTAGCTCAGATTGTCTTCGAACGCATGCGCATTCTGAAAGCCGAGCACGATGCCAGTCTTGCCGTTGGCCTTGGCATCGCGAATGTCTTGCGTTGAGCGCACCAGGGTCAGCAGATCGCTGTTATCGCGGATCATTTTTTTCATGTCGCCGATGTTGTCCACCGTCCCCTGAAACCCTTCCCAGATCGATACCGTGCAATTGGCGGCGCTCAAACCGCCGCGGCGCATGTCCTCGAACACCGAACGTTCCCATTTCGAGATGATCAAGCCGTCGATCACCAGTGCGTTGTCATGTAAGCTGCTCATTCATTTCTCCTGAAGTGATTCTCGTGACGATGAGTGACAATTAATGAATCGGGAATCTGGCGCACATTGCCCATGCCTCGGCGCGCACCCTTTGCTCGATGGCGGTATTGTTGTCGGGGTTGTGGCGCAATCCGTTGAGCACCTCGATCATCATGGCGCCGATATGACGAAATTCTTCCACGCCAAAACCGCGCGTGGTGCCGGCCGATGTCCCCAACCGGACACCGGAAGTGATGGCCGGTTTTTTGCGCTTCCAACACTGCGCGCGAGGCCATGTTTTCGGACGCGATCATCTCGATCTGATGACGCTGGCGCAGCATTTCTCCATGGATGCTGGCCATGATCAAGGGATCGGTTTCCGACAAGCGCGATGCGAAAAAGGATGAATGTGGCATGGATGCTCCGTAGGTGATCTTCAGCAAAATTGCACCCATGCTGCGCAAGTGCCATGGCGCGCTTTTTGGCGCAGTGTCATGAGCTCTATATTAAGAAACCCCTTCCATCACAATTGAACACAAAGGACTTGGACTTGATCAAATTCGACATCGGAATTGATATCTCAAGATTCCATTTTCTGCGCACCGCCCTGTGGGACGGGGTTTCAACCGAAGTCAGATTCAGATGAAAACCGCGGATGCCAAGTTGCCGCATTCTTGGAAATGAATCCTGGCTGGCGCATGTCGTTTTCAGGACAGTCGATGTCGCTCTTCTATTATTTTTTTACTCATGGAGTTTTATATTGAATGTGTTACGCGACTGAAAATGTTCGCCTTCAAGAAAGCCCGGCAAGCGTTTTGAATACGATATGAAACCCAGAGGAAAACTCGCATGCCATCTGACAAAGTAGTGGTAAAGAATCTGTACAAGGTATTTGATCCGGACCCACGCGATGCGCTCGCGATGCTGAAACAGGGCATCAAAAAGGATGTCGTTTTTTCCAAAACGGGCAAGGTGGTCGGTGTCAACGACATATCGTTCCAGGTGAACGAAGGCGAAATCTTTGTCTTGATGGGCTTGTCCGGCTCCGGCAAATCGACCCTGATCCGGCTGATCAACCGATTGCTCGATCCATCGGATGGCCAGATCTATGTCGACGGACAGGATGTCTCCAAACTCTCCGCCAAAGACCTGGTCAAGTTGCGACGCAGTAACATGAGCATGGTGTTCCAGTCATTTGCGCTGATGCCGCACCGCACGGTGCTCGACAACACGGCATTCGGCCTCGAGATCGCCGGCGTGGGCCGCAAAGCGCGCGAACAGCGCGCGCAACAGGTGCTCGAACAAGTCGGGCTCGGCCCCTATGCGAGGAAATATCCGCGCCAGCTTTCCGGCGGCATGCAACAGCGCGTCGGTCTGGCGCGCGCGCTGGCGGTCAATCCATCGCTGATGCTGATGGATGAGGCCTTCTCGGCCCTCGATCCGCTCAAGAGACAGGAAATGCAGGATGTCTTGTTGGCACTGCAAAGCGAACAGAAACGCACGATCATGTTTGTCTCGCACGATCTCGAAGAAGCCTTGCGCATCGGTGGCCGCATCGCCATCATGGAGGGCGGCAACCTGGTCCAGGTCGGCACGCCGCAGGAAATCATCGAGAATCCGGCAGACGAATACGTGCGCTCTTTTTTCAAAAGTGTCGATACCTCGCGCTATTTGCTGGCCGCAGACATGCTCGATAGCACCGGCATCCCGGTCGTGGTGCAACACAAGGCGCTGGAGAACCCGCCCGCCTGGCAACCCTGGCTGGCATTCGTGAACCAGGACCGCAAATGGCTCGGTTTGCTCAGTGCCGACCTGCTGACGGCGACGCGCAATCCCTTGCAAGCGCTGCAGTCGCAATACGGCGCCGTGTCGGAGCGCACCACGCTGCACGACATCTTGCCCGAGTTGCTGGGCAGAACCGCGCCGCTGCCGGTCCTCGATGGCGACGGCTGTTATCTGGGCGTCATCACGGCGGCCAGCGCCTTGCGCAAAATTTCCATCGGGGCCAATCATGTCTGATCTTTTGCAACGCATTCTGGATAATCCGCGCGATTACCTCGCCATCGGCAGATGGGTCAATGACTTTGTCAGCTATTTGCTGGAGCACGGCAGCCACACTTTTGATGCGATCGGCGCCACCATCGATGGCTTCGCCAGCGCAATCGAGCAGGGTTTGCAAGGGATGCCGACAGGGCTGCTGATCGGCATGTTTGTGGCGATCGGCTTCTGGCGACTGGGCTGGAAATTCGCTTCGTTCGCGCTGGTGTCGCTCGGCTTCATTGCCGCCATCGGCTTTTGGCCGCAGACCGTGGTGACGCTGGCGCTGACCTTGTCAGCCACCTTGATCAGCCTGGCATTGGGCATACCGCTGGGAATCTGGTGCGCAAAATACAATCGCGTCAATGCCCTGGTGCGTCCCTTCCTCGATTTCATGCAAACCATGCCAGCCTTTGTCTATCTGATTCCGGCCGCCATGTTGTTTGGCCTGGGGCGCGTTCCCGGCATCATCGCAACGGTGATTTTTGCGATGCCACCGGCCGTGCGCTTGACCAATCTCGGCATTCGCCAGGTGAACAAGGAGCAGGTCGAAGCAGGCTGTGCCTTTGGCTGCAATGCCAGCCAGCTATTGTTCAAGGTGCAATTGCCGATCGCCCTCCCCGCCATCATGACCGGGGTCAACCAGACCATCATGATGGCGTTGTCGATGGTCATCATCGCCTCCATGGTCGGTGCCGGCGGTCTGGGCAATGATGTATTGACCAGCATTCAGCGACTCGACGTCGGCCTGGGCTTTGAAAGCGGCTTGAGCGTTGTGCTCCTGGCCATCATCCTGGACCGCATTACCGAGAGTTTTGGCAAAGGGCATGCGCAGCTGGAAACCTGATGACAGCCATCCGGCGGGTCCACTTCTTTTCCTGTCACCATCGATGCAGCGGGATCATCAGTATCGATGGGTATGCATGCCCACCTTGTTCAGACGCAGCGTCTTGCAGGAGTCTACGATGTCCCGGCAAAAACTTTCAGAGATCAGCCATATCGGTTTTTTGATACTGGATAATTTCTCGATGATCGCCTTTGCCAATGCGCTGGAACCTCTGCGCATGGCCAATTATCTGAGCAAGAAAGCGCTCTACAGCTGGTCGGTCATCAGCGTCGATGGCAGTTCTGCTGCAGCGAGCAACGGTTTGAGCTTGTCCCCGGTGTACCAATTGGAAAACGCCCCGTCCTGTGACATCTTGTTTGTCTGCGGCGGCACGCAGGTGCGCGCAGCAGTCACCGACAAGGTGCTCTCGGTGCTGCGCGCCCAAGCCGCTCTCGGCACGCCGCTGGGCGCGCTTTGCACAGGCACCTTTGCGCTGGCCAAGGCTGGCCTCCTGAACGGTTACCGCTGCGCGATTCACTGGGAAAATCTGGCGGCGATCCGGGAAGAGTTCCCCGCAATACTGTTTTCTACCCAACTGTTTGTCATCGATCGCCATATCCTGACCTGCTCGGGCGGTACCGCGCCGCTGGATCTGATGTTGAACCTGATCCGCCTGAAGGGCGGCAAAAGCCTCGCTGCCGACGTATCCGAGCAGTTCATCGTCGAGCGCATACGCGACCAGAAAGACCAGCAAACCATGCCCCTGCTGGCGCGCATCGGGTCCAGCCATGAAGCCTTGCACGATGCCGCGATTTTCATGGAAACGAATATCGAAGATCCGTTCACGCTCGACCATCTGGCCGAGCAGGTAGGCATGTCACTGCGTCAATTGGAGCGCTTGTTCAAGCGCTACATGGGCACCACACCGGCGCAGCATTATCTGAACCTGCGCTTGCGCCGTGCGCGCGAATTCCTGGTGCAAACCAACATGTCGGTGATGGATGTGACGATCGCCTGCGGCTTCCAATCCTCGTCCCATTTTTGCAAATCCTACCGCGGCTTGTTCGGCTATCCACCGAGCCGAGAACATCATCAGGATCGGTTGTTGGGCGAGGTTTGAAGACAGCAATCGTCAAGTGCCGGCGATATGAGCCCATGTCGCCATGCGATACAAGTTGGTCGCATCGCGCCTGTTTCCGCTGGTTTTGTGCCTCTATAGTAGTTAAAAAAGCAACTGTTTTTCATCAAAAAACCTGCAGAAGGCGGGACCAAAAAGCATGCGCCAACTGTGCCCGATCTCGGATTACATTCAATGAGGACTACGTAAAATGAAGCCCCTGAACCTGCTTGGCTCTGCCGTCATCATCGCCCTGGCCAGCGCCGCACTCCCCGCTGCTGCCACTGAAGCGGAGAGTTGTCGTACGGTGCGTTTCGGCGACGTGGGCTGGAGCGATATCGCCGCCACCACGGGGCTCGCTTCGGTGCTATTGAAAGGCTTGTCCTATCGTCCGATCACGACGATGGCGTCGGTGCCGATCACCTTCTCCGGCATCAAGAACAAACAGATCGATGTCTTCCTCGGCTACTGGAATCCCAGCATGACCAGCATCATCGCGCCCTTCGTCAAGGCTGGACAGATCAAGGTGCTGGAGCAAGCCAACCTCGTTGGCGCCAAGTACACGCTCGCCGTCAATAGCGCAGCGTCGGAAGGCGGCTTGAAGAGCTTCGCCGATATCGCCCGTTACCACAAGGAACTCGATGGAAAGATCCATGGGATCGAAGCGGGCAATGACGGCAATCTGCTGATACAGCGCATGATCGACAAGAATGAATTCGGTCTCAAGGAGTTCAGGATGGTCGAGTCGAGCGAGGCCGGCATGCTGTCCGAAGTGCAGCGCTCGTCGCGCCTGAAAAAATGGATCGTGTTCCTGGGCTGGGAACCGCATCCGATGAATGTGCAGGTGAACATGACGTATCTGGAAGGCGGTGACACCGTGTTCGGCCCCAATTACGGCGAAGCCAAAGTCTACACCGCCATGGCTAGTGACTACCAGGCACGCTGCCCGAACGCGGCGCGCTTGATCGGTAACCTGCAATTCACCACGGACCTGGAAAATGACGTGATGCTGCCGATTGCAAACCGGGTCAAACCGAACGACGCGGCCCGCGCCTGGCTCAAGCGCAATCCGGCCGTGCTGCAACAATGGCTCAGCGGCGTGACGACCTTCGATGGCAAGGATGCCTTGGCCGCAGTCACAAAAAGTCTTGAACATTGACGATCCGGCGTATCGCGGTTGCGTGCAGCACGCATCGAACCGCGATCGCGGACGCTCAAAATGGCCGATGAATTTCTTTCATGAAACTCTGGCATGAATGTTGCTAAAGAATTATTTTAAACCAAGTAATTGCGGCAGATATCGCAGTCGAAGCCTTCATTCAATTCTGAAATTCATGCAAGGGAACTACCTTATGGCAAAAGTGGCAGTCATCGGGGCCGGCTTTGTCGGCCTGTCTGCAGCGTATTGGCTGATGCGCGATGGTCATCAAGTCACCATTTACGATCCCGCCGGCGCCGCTGGTGGCGCCTCGTATGGGAATGCAGGGACCTTTGCCAGTTACGCCTGCATCCCGGTCAACAACCCGTCGGTATTTCGCGATCTGCCGCGCTTTTTGCTCTCGGCTGACAGTCCGTTTCGCCTGCGCTGGGGCTATTTGCCGCAATTGGCGCCCTGGCTGGCACGCTTTCTGTTGCATTCGACCGAGCGGCGCTATCACGCTGCTGCGAGCGCGCTATCGGTGCTGTTGAGCCGTGCCTATGACGGCTACGCTGAAATGATCGAGCAAGCTGGCTTGGCGCGCTTCATCCGCCGCAGCGAGTGCCTGTATCTGTATTCGGGGGGCGCCGCCTTTCGCGCAGCGCAGCCCGCGTTGACGTTGCGACGTACGCTCGGAATCGACTGCAACGTCATCAGCAAGTCGGAAGTGGAACAGCTCGAACCACAGTTGAATGCAATCTTTGAGCACGGCGTCCTGTTTCCCGGCTCCTGGTTCTTGTCCGATCCGGCAGCTTTTTTGACAGCGCTCCAATCGTGGCTGGTGCAGTCGGGATTGCGGTTGGAAAGCAGCGCCGTGCACAACATCAAGCCACGAACCGATGGCGTGCTGCTTGAAACTGGTGCAGGTAATGCCGATCACGATCATGTCGCGGTCTGCGCCGGTGCCCATTCGCGCCCTTTCGCCAGCCAATGCGGCGACCATATTGCGCTCGATACCGAGCGCGGTTATCACCTCATGTACCCCGGTACCACTGAGCTGATCTCGCGCCCGGTCGGTTGGGCCGAGCGCGGCTTTTACATGACGCCGATGGAACAAGGAATCCGCGTGGCGGGGACGGTGGAGCTGGCCGGCTTGAACCAGCACAAGCATCAAGGCTTGCTGGATTTGCTGCAATTTTCGTCGAAACGGGCACTGCCGGCGTTGACGACACCGACCGAATCGTGGCTGGGTTTTAGGCCGACCTTGCCTGACGGCCTGCCGGTGCTGGGGCGCTCGCGCGCATCGAAGCGCGTGATTTATGCGTTTGGTCACCAGCACATCGGTCTCACGCTCGGCGGTCTGAGCGGTACCGTCGTGGCCGATCTGGTCGCCGGGCGCGCCTCGCCATTTAGCCTGGCGCCGTATGCGCCCGATCGTTTCAACTGACAGCCGCCCGCGTAACGCGCTCCAGAAATACGGATCTGAACTCGAGCATACAGTTGCTTGAACACGATTTGCCACCGCACTACCCAACCAAGAGGAAGCAATGAAAAAGCAATGTCTTCAGCAAGCCCTGTCCAGCCTGGTCTTTGGCTCGGCCCTCGTGCCGATGTTGTGTTTTGGCGCAGGAGAACAAGTGGTCAAGATCGGATTCACCAGTCCGCTATCGGGACCGCAGTCGGCGATCGGGAAAGACCATGAAAATGGTGCAAAAATGGCGATCGATCAACTCAACTTGCAAGACGTGACGATAGCCGGCTCGAAAATCAAGTTTCAGTTGCTGAGCGAAGACGATGCGGCGGATCCAAAAATCGGGGTCCAGGTAGCCCAGAAACTGGTCGATGCCGGCGTCAAGGCGGTGATCGGCCCCTACAATTCCGGTGTCGCGATGCCCTCTTCCAAAGTGTACAACGATGCGGAAGTGGTGCTCGCGATGATCGCCTCCAATCCGAAGTTGACGATGCAAGGCTATCCTTATGTCTTTCGGGTGACACCGAACGACAATGCCTTGGGCGGCACGATGGGCATCTATGCAGCCAAAGAAATCGCTCTGAAAAGAGTGGCGGTGATCGATGATCGCAGTGCCTATGGCGTCGGGGTTGCAGACGAATTCATCAAGAAGGCCAAGGCCAACGGGATCGATATCATCGGACGTGAATATACCAACGACAAGGCCACCGATTTCAACGCCATCATCACGTCGATCAAGAGAAAGACGCCCGATGGCATTTTTTACGGTGGCATGTATGGCCAGGGCGCTGGCATCAAGCGCCAGATGAAGCAATTGGGATTGAATGTGTACCTGATGGGCGGCGACGGCATCTGCAATGGCGAGATGGGAAAACTTGGCGGCGATGCGGTCGATGAAAAAGTGCTGTGCACCGTCGGCGGCATCATTCTTGACCAGAATCCGGGCGGCAGGGACTTTTCTGCGCGCTATGAAAAGCGCTTCAACATGAAGCCCTTGATGTATTCGATCTCGTTCTACGACGGCGTGATGGTGATTGCGGATGCGATGAAAAAATCCAATTCGCTGGATCCGAAAATCTTTGCACCTGCCATGGCTGGCGTCAGTTACCACGGCATTGCAGGAACCTATGAATTCGACAGCAACAGGGATTTGAAGAGCTCTCCGGTCACCGTGTATGGCTTCAAGAACGGCAACCCGTCTCCGATAAAGACGTATTGATGCATCGATGGCAAGCAACTGAAGCAGCATCCTGACGACGATGGTTGAAGCGTCAGGATGGCAAGTTGGCAGCAGCGCTGCCAACTTGTCATCCTATAACTTATAACCGCAGTGATTGCAGCACGTCATTTTGCATTCACCAGCCACTTTTCAACCATCTCGGGATGACTCTTGATGAAGGCTGTCGCTTCCTTTTCATAACTGGAATCCTTGGCCTTCATCATGATGCCTTCCAGGTCAGCAATCGGAATCTTGAACTCCTTGATGAAAGCGGCCGCTTTCTGGAAGTCCTGTTCGAAACCTTTGCGCGAGAGCGCGTGTATCGCCTCGGCGCCGCCCAGAGCTTGCTTCGGATCTTGCAAGTAGCGCAATTTATACTTGGAGAACATCCAGTGCGGTGTCCACGTCGTGACGACGATCCACTCCTTGCGTTTGATGGCGCGATCGAGCGCGATCACCATCGCCGCATCCGATCCGCTGAGCAACTTGTAGCTATTGAGGTCATAGCTCTTGATGGCGTCGCTGGAAGCGCGCATCAAACCGGCGCCCGGGTCGATGCCCTGAACTTGATTCTTCAGTTTGCTTTGCACGTCCGGCTTCATCATGTCGGCGATGCTGCCCAGTTCGCTTTCCGGCACATAATCGGGCACGGCCCAGCCCAGTTTGGCGTTGTCATACAAGATGCCCATGTCGACGACATCGCCGGAAACCTTGTCCCAATACGCCTTGTGTGTGGTCGGCAACCAAGACATCAGCATCAGGTCCAGCTGTCCCCTGGCGACGCCCTGGTACTGCAAGCCGATATCGGTCATGATCAATTCCACCTTGTAGCCCAGGCGCTGCTCAAGAATCTGTTTGGCGACGTGGGTGACAGCCTCGGCATCGGACCAGGCGGTCCAGCCGATGCGCAACGGTTTGGGCTCGGCTGCCTTGGCCGTTGTCACGATTCCTAGCGTCAAAGCAAGGGCGAGTATGGCGGCGATGGTGCGGGTTGCCTGGATAAATTTTGTACGCATTGTCTTTCCTGGATGGTGACTTTCGCTCGCGTGAGCGGCGAATGGGAATGCGTCTTGAGGCCATGACGCGACGAGAAAAAGCTTGATTTGCTTCAACGATGACATGGTGCTCATCTGTAGCAAAAATACCATGCAAGTCTCCAGATCAACTATCCGGATATCGACATGATTGAGCCCAAAAGCGCCGCCAAGAAATTGAGCTGTTGCAAGCCGATCGAGCGACGTGTTGGCTATCCATTGCTCGCTTCTTGTGAAGCGATCGACCATCCGATTGTGACGCCGACAGGCAAGGAGCGGCTAAAATGTCAGTTGAATGGCGCTCCTGGTGCGACCCAAAAAAATTTCCTCGAGCAACATGGCGGATCAGACCAAGCGACCGTTCCATCCGAGCCGATGATCGACTTCATACTTCACAACCTGGATTGATGCTCAATGAGTCATTTGGAAAACCATCCCGTTCTGCTGCTGGTCAGTCGTCATGCGAAAGCCGGACATGAGTCCGAGTTCGAGTTGTTGATGACCGAGTTCATCGCTACGGCAGAGGCTTTTCCGGGCTGCCTCGGCACCCAGATAGTGCGTCCCGGCGAGGAAGTTGGCGTCGAAGACACGCTGTACCATGCATTGATGGCATTTGATGACGACGCCAGTCTGAAGGGCTGGCAAAACTCGCCCGAGCGCACTGCGGGATTGGCCACCATCGCGCCCTATATCGAAGGCGTCGCCATGGTACGGGGGATCGCCGGGTTGGCGCACTGGTTTCAGCCGCAACTGAGCGTCAAGTCAGGACAACCGCCGCGCTGGAAAGTGGCCGTGGTGACCTGGCTGGGGATATTCCCCATTGTGTATTTGCTGTTTCTGCTGCTGGGCGATTTTTTATCGCCCTGGTCCTTGCTGCCGCGCATTTTTCTGTTGACGATACTGGTGGTGGCCATCATGACCTGGGGTGTGGCGCCGCAATTGACCAAGCTGTTGAAGAGTTGGCTTTATCCTGCCACGCCACCGAAGCAATGAAGAGGGCTTGCCCAACTGGCAAGCCCTTCATCTTGAATCCACATCGGCATCATCAAAGGTCGATGCGCTGCCGGCGCGCAGCCTAGTGCCGACAGCCAAGCCCGGTCAAAAAGTGTGGCGAATGCCCGTCATGATGCCGCTCTGAGTCATGCCCACGCCGACGGTACTGCCAGCGCTGACGGCGATGGCAGCGGCGCCATCGTTGCGGACATGACCGAGCGACACATAGAGCGCGCTGCGTTTGGACAATTGGCAAGTTGCTCGCACGGCGAGCTGGGTCGATGCATCGGCGCTGTGCTTGATGTCGAGTCGGGCCACCTGGGAGTCCAGCACCCAGTTTTGCGCAAAGGGATACGAGAGGCCCAGATAATACAAATGCGCCGTGTTGTCCCTTGCCGCATGGGTCTTGCGCTCGATGAATCCGGCGCCCACCTTGCTCTCGCCCAGCAAGGCATAACCATTCAAGGAAAGGCGCTCGACATGGTAATCGCTGCTGGTCAATCCGCCCGCAGCGCCCGGGCCGCCATTAAGCTTGTCGTAAGCAGTAGCAACGCCAAAGGACGGGGCGTCATAAGCGAGCAGCGCAGTGAACTGGCGGCAAGCCTGCGCATTGCCGGCGATTTCACCGGGACAATTGCTCGCCGACGGCCCGCCGGCGGCAGCGGCATCGCGCCCAGTGCTGTAGGTGGCGCCGACCGACAGCTCGGAAAACTTGCCCAGATAGCCGATCGCGTTGTCGCTGCGTGCATTGGGCAAATAGCCATCCATGTTCGACATGCCGTGGATGTTCGGTCCCATCACGTCCGCCTTCATGTACGACAAGAACGTCATGTTGACCTGGCGACCGAGGGTCACCGTACCATAGGCATGCTTCAAGCCGACATTGGCCTGGCGCCCGAACAGCCTGCCGCCCTGCCCTTGCGCGCCGGTATCCACGCCCAACCCGGTTTCGAGCACGAAGAATGCGGTCAAGTCTGCGCCCAGATCCTCGGTGCCCCTGAA
>CANFGA010000002.1 GCA_947446335.1 Oxalobacteraceae bacterium
CGGGCGTGGGCCACATGGGGGTTACCGTCAGCGCTCCGCGCCTGTCCTATAGCGTGCGCGCACCAAAGGGCGGCAAGGTGGCGCGCCACACCGTTGTGCTCAGTCACGCGCTGGGCTGCGACCAGACCATGTGGGACAAATTTGCAAACAACCTGGCCAACGATGCGTCGATGCCTTGCCGCGTGATCAGCTACGACCATCGCGGCCACGGCGGCTCGGACGCACCACCTGGACCATACACGATGGCGGAACTGGCCGACGATGCGGCGCGCTTGTTGCGCGAACTCGATTCCGGTCCTGTCGTCTGGATCGGCTTGTCGATGGGTGGCATGGTCGGCCAGGAACTGGCGCTGCGCCACCCTGCCCTGGTGGCAGCGCTGGTCGTCGCCAACACCACGTCAAGCTACCCCGATGCGGCCAGAACCGCTTGGCGCGAGCGCATCAGCACCGTGCAAGCGCAAGGGGTGGAAGCGATCGCGGATGCGGTGATGGCGCGCTACTCCCACGAGGACTTCCGCGCCGCGCATCCGTCCACGATACAACGCTACCGCCAGCGCCTGGTGACGACCGATGTGACCGGCTACCTCGGCTGCTGCGCTGCGGTTGGTGGTGTCGATACCACGGAGCGACTCGGTCAGATCGCGGCGTCCACGCTGGTCATCGCCGGCGAACTCGACATGGGTGCGCCGGTGGCGATGTCGCAAACGCTGGCGGACGCGATTCCCGCAGCGCAACTGGTCGTGCTGGCACAGGCATCGCACCTGAGCGCAATCGAACAACCGGCGGCGTTCGCCGGCGCAGTGACGCAATTCCTGGCGCAGCTGTGATGCGCAAAGTCAGCCAATCACCTTCATTCCTACACTGGTGCACACATGATCAATAAAATTTCCGCTTCCGTCGCAGAAGCCTTGGCCACTTTGCAAGACGGCGCCACCGTTATGATCGGCGGCTTCGGCGGCGCGGGCCAGCCGACCGAGCTGATCGATGGCTTGATCGCGCATGGCGCCAAGGATCTGGTCATCGTCAACAACAATGCCGGCAATGGCGATACCGGACTGGCTGCGCTGCTGCAAGCCGGTCAAGTACGCAAGATCATCTGCTCGTTCCCGCGCCAGGCCGATTCCCATGTGTTCGACGCGCTCTATCGCGCCGGCAAGCTGGAGCTCGAACTGGTACCGCAAGGCAATCTGGCTGAACGCATACGCGCCGCCGGCGCCGGCATTGGCGGCTTCTTCACGCCGACCGGCTTCGGCACGCTGCTGGCCGAGGGCAAGGAAACGCGTGAGATCGATGGTCGCATGTACGTGATGGAATTCCCTATCCACGCCGACTTCGCGTTGATCAAGGCCGAAACAGGCGACCGCTGGGGCAATCTGGTGTACCGCAAGACGGCGCGCAACTTCGGCCCGATCATGGCCAGCGCAGCGAAGGTGACGGTGGCCTCGGTGCACGAGATCGTCGAACTGGGCACGCTGGATCCGGAAGCGGTGATCACCCCCGGCCTGTTCGTGCAGCACGTCGTCAAAGTGCCGCGCACCGCGACCGGCCCGGCCGGCTTCAAGATCAACTGAGAGAGCGAAAAAATAGATCATGGACGAACAAAAAATGAACAGTGCAGCGTACAAAGCGATGAACAAATGGAGCCGCGACCAGATGGCGGCGCGAGTAGCGCAAGACATCCCCGACGGCGCGGTGGTGAACCTGGGCATCGGCTTGCCCACGCTGGTGGCCAATCATTTGCCGCAGGATAGAGAAGTGATTCTGCACAGCGAAAATGGCGTGATCGGCATCGGACCAGCGCCAGCCAAGGGCGAAGAAGATTACGACTTGATCAATGCCGGCAAGCAACCGGTCACGCTGCTGGCGGGCGGTTGCTATTTCCACCATGCGGACAGCTTCGCGATGATGCGCGGCGGCCATCTCGATGTCTGCGTGCTGGGCGCCTTCCAGGTATCGGGCAACGGCGACCTGGCCAACTGGCATACCGGCGCACCGGACGCGATTCCTGCTGTGGGCGGCGCGATGGACCTGGCGATCGGCGCCAAAAAAACCTATGTGATGATGGAACACTTGACCAAGGGCGGCGACAGCAAACTGGTCGCCGCTTGCACTTATCCGCTGACCGGCGTCGCCTGCGTCTCGCGCATCTATTCCGACCTGGCCGTGATCGAACTCAAGGACGGTGCAGCGCAAGTGATCGAGATCGTCGATGGCGTCAGCCTGGCCGAACTGCAGGCGATCACGGCGCTTGCCTTGCAAGACGCGCGCTGAATACCTTTGACACTTGCACGCTAGCCATTGCACGCCAGCGACATGCTACTCAAACAAATACAGGAGACACAATGAACGATGCTTTTATTTGCGATGCACAACGCACCCCATTCGGCCGCTACGGCGGCGCCCTGGCGGCAGTGCGCGCCGATGACCTGGGCGCAATCCCGATCCGCGCCCTGATCGAGCGCAATCCCCAGGTTGACTGGCAAGCCATCACCGACGTGCTCTATGGCTGCGCCAACCAGGCCGGCGAAGACAACCGCAACGTGGCGCGCATGTCGGCGCTGCTGGCCGGCTTGCCGTTCGCCGTTCCGGGAGCGACGATCAACCGTCTGTGCGGCTCGGGGATGGATGCGATCGGCAGCGCCGCGCGCGCCATCAGAAGCGGCGAAGCCGGCTTGATGATCGCCGGCGGCGTCGAAAGCATGAGCCGCGCCCCGTTCGTCATGGGCAAGGCCGACAGTGCATTTTCGCGCGCGATGAAGTTGGAGGATACGACAATGGGCTGGCGCTTCGTCAACGCACTGATGAAATCCCGGTACGGCGTCGACAGCATGCCCGAGACGGCTGAAAACGTGGCGTTGAAATACAACATCAGCCGCATTGACCAGGACCAGATGGCGCTACGCAGCCAGACCCGGGCGCTGGCAGCCCAGGCGGCAGGCGTGTTCACCAGCGAAATCACGTTGGTCACGATCACGCCTAAAAAAGGCGCTGCCATCGTCGTCGATCAGGACGAGCATCCGCGCGCCACGACGCTCGAGACGCTGGCAAAACTCAAACCCGTGGTCAATCCGGCCGGCAGCGTCACCGCCGGCAATGCGTCGGGCATCAACGATGGCGCCTGCGCGCTCTTGATTGCCAGCGGCGCCAGTGCGGCCCAGTACGGTTTGACGCCGAAAGCGCGCATCGTCGGCATGGCCAGCGCCGGCGTCGAACCGCGCCTGATGGGGATGGGGCCGCATCCAGCCACGCTCAAGGTGCTGGCATTGACCGGCCTGAGCCTGGCGCAAATGGACGTGATCGAACTCAATGAAGCATTCGCCGCGCAAGGTCTGGCGGTGCTGCGCGAACTGGGCTTGCAAGACGATGATCCGCGCGTCAATCAGAACGGCGGCGCGATCGCGCTCGGCCACCCGCTGGGCGCATCCGGCGCGCGTCTGGTCATGACTGCAGTGAATCAATTGCAGCGCAGCAATGGTCGCTATGCGCTGTGCACGATGTGCATCGGTGTCGGCCAGGGCATCGCTTTGATCATCGAGCGGGTCTGATAGCACGAACATCGCCAGTTCTCAATCCGGTACTGCCTCGACCAAGCCAAGGCAGTGCTGGCCGTCCCGGATCAGATGTCGAAGAATACTGTTTCGTCAGCGCCTTGGACTTGAATGTCGAAGCGGTACACGATCTCGCCATCGCGCTCGCTACGCTGAGCGATCAAGGTCTTGCGGCGCACCTCCCATTCGATCAAATTGAGCACCGGGTCGCTTGCATTGGCCTCGGTCTCGTCAGAAAAATACATCCGCGTATTGAGCCCGATGTTGATGCCGCGCGCCACGATCCAGAAATTGACATGGGGCGCCATCATCCGCCCGTTGCGCCCCTCCACCGCTCCCGGCTTGATGGTGTCGAAAGTGTAGATGGCCGACTCGAAATCCGAGCATCCACGTCCCCAGCCGCGAAAATGCGCGTCCACCGCCTTTTCTTGCAGGTCGGCCGGATGATGGTAGCGACCGCCCGCATTGGCTTGCCAGATTTCGATCAGCACGTCGCGTATCGGCGTGCCGCTGCCATCGATGACGCGTCCCTCGATGCGAATACGCTCACCGACGGTATCCGGGCCAGCGAGCGTGTTGCCGAAATTTTTTTCAAAGATATCGAAACCGGCCTGGCGTGGCGCGAGGCCGATGTGAACATACGGACCTGCCGTTTGCGACGCCGTTTCCTTATAAAGTTTCAATTGATGGAGCATGGCTGGGCTGTTAGTCTGGTTCATCATCGTGTTCCTTGAATTTTGTTTTCGAACAGCGTGGCGCGCGCTCCGCGCAACACGATATCGAAGCGATAAGCCAGACTGTCGAGTTCGATCGCTGCAGAGCGGTCGAGTCCGGCGATCAAGCCGCGCACCGCTTCATCGTTGTTGATCGACTTGACGATCGGGCACGTGGCGATCAAAGGGTCGCCTTCAAAATACATTTGCGTGACCAGGCGCTGGGCCCAGGCCGAACCGGAAATCGAGTAATGGATATGGGCCGGACGCCAATCGTTGACCCGGTTGCGCCACGGATACGGACCCGGTTTGATGGTGCGATAAAAATAATAGCCAGTGTCATCGGTCAGCATCCGGCCGCAGCCACCGAAATTGGGATCGATGGGGGCGATGTACTGGTCCTTCTTGTGGCGATAGCGCCCGCCTGCATTGGCTTGCCACACTTCCACCAGCGCATTCCTGACCGGCCGGCCGAACTCATCGAACACATAGCCGTGCACCACGATACGCTCGCCGATCGGCAAGCCATCCTTTGCGTGATTCATGATCAGGTCGTTGTCGAGCGGGCCGAGTTCATCCTGGAAAAACACCGGCGCAGTGATTTCAGATAACGAGTTTTGCAATGAAATCAGCGCATTTTTTGGCGAGCGCAAGATGCTGGTCTTGTAGTCGGGCGCACAAGCGGGGGGATGCACGCTGCGATCGCGCTGCAGATAGGCTCCCGGATGCGCAGCAGTCAATTCCAATGGTTGATTCATGTCTCTCTCCTGTTGTGATTGCTGTTTCAGTAGAGATACTTTATAGATGAAAAATAATGATGTAAATTGAATTAATACCGTTTTTTTGATAACCTGTAGTTATGATAAAAACCCTCTTCAAAAGCCGCGTCCGCTTGCGCCATCTCGATTGCTTCGTGGCGGTAGCGCAAAGCCGCCATCTCGGCAGGGCCGCAGACAAGATGGGCTTGAGTCAGCCTGCGGTATCGAAAACATTGACCGAACTCGAAGAGATCGTCGGCGTCAAATTGCTGGAGCGAAATCGCCTCGGCACCCGCTTGACGCGCGATGGCGACATTTTTCTGGCACATGCGGTGGCGGTGCAAGAGGCGCTCAATGCGGCGCAACTCGCAGTGGGCATTGGCCATGCTCCACGCTTCGAAACGGTCCACGTGGGCGCGCTGCCCACAGTGGCGCCGGACTTGCTGCCGCTGGCGCTATTGGCCTTTCGCCGCAGCCATCCGGATGTGCGGGTGCTGGCGCAAACAGCGAGCAACGTCGCTCTGCTGCAAAGTTTGAAAGCGGGGGAACTCGATTTCGCATTGGCCCGCATGAGCGATCCCGAAATGCTGGGTGGCCTGTCGTTTGAATTGCTCTACATGGAACCGCTGGTTCTGGCGGTGCGTCCAGGCCATCGACTGGCCGCGCACGCTGCGGTGGACTTGGCCGATGTGCTGGCCTATCCGATCGTGGTATCGGCCAAGGGCACTACGCCGCGCCACAACACCGAAAGCCATTTCCAGTCGCATGGTTTGAAACTGCCTTCCAACTGCCTCGAGACGCTGTCGGTCTCGCTGGCGCGCCAAGTCACCAGAGAATCGGACGCCATCTGGATCGCCCCGACAGGCGCGGTACGCGCCGACCTGCAAGATAGAATATTGCTGCGCCTGGCCACCAATACCGACGGTACCGAAGAACCGGTCGGACTGCTGTGCCGCAGCGAAGGCAGCTTGAGCGCAGCGGCGCAGGCATTCATCGAATGCCTCAGAGAAGCGGCGACGGCGCGCCGCGCAGCACTGCCAGCTTAGGGAACTTAGAAGCGGTGCAGGATGCCGACCTGCAAACCAGTGAGACTCTTGCCGTTGACATCGGCGCCGGCAAGATTGGCCGATGGGCCGGCCGAACCGCTGAAACGAAATCCGGCCCGGGACTGGTTTTTCATGTAGTTGGCAAAACCGTACAAGGTAGTACGTTTTGACAAGTCATAAAACGCCCCCAGATTGCCGCCGCGGGCACCTGCATCGCCACCGCTGGTGTCGTGCATCACGCCATACAGGGCACCGACTCGCCATTGCGGGCTGATCCGATAGTCGGCTGACAATTGGCTGATGTTGTAAAAACGCTCCGCGTTCAGATCGGTGCCAGCAAAATAGTTGTTTGGAATGCTAACGTTGTTCAACATTGTCCCGGCATTGTTGCCATTCGCATTCGCCGTCGAGTTATTGCTGCGTACAAAAGCGGCGTACACGGTGCCGGAGGCATATTTATAATTGGCATACAGATTGTGATACACGATCTTTTCATGCACCGTGGCCGTCAAGTCGTTGGGACTGGCCGACAAACCGGCGTAACCGGCCCGGTAAGGCCCGTTCTGATAGTCGACTCCGAGCTGGTAGAGGGCACTGTTGCGGTTCTTCGCGCCGCTCGCCGACAAGCCGTTTTCGGGCAATGCATAGTGCAATTCGAGCTGCACGCCAGCCATCCGCGGCGACTTGTACGACAGGTCGTTATCGTAGCGCGAAGGCACGCCGAAGGTATTGATGATCGAGCCGAAGGTGGTGCGGCCGGTGTAATCGATGGCGTCGCCGATATAAAAGATCGCGCCATTCTGACGCCCGATGCGAAACTCGCCGACCGGCGTATCGATGCCGACCCAAGCCTGGCGATCGAACAAGCGGCTGCCGTCGGCCTGGGTTCCGGCATCGGCGCTGAGGCCCTGCTCGAGGTTGAATTTGGCAAAGTAGCCCGAGCCCAGATCTTCGACGCCCCGAAAACCGAGCCGACTGCGCAACAGCGTGCCATCGTTCAAGCCGGTGATGTGTTCACCGCTGCTGCTGCGGATATAGCCCAGATATTGATCGACGGTGCCGTACATGGTGACATTGGACTGGGCCTGAACTGCGGCTGAACAGGCTGCCAGCGTGCACATTGCGATAAGTTGTTTTTTCATTGTTGTCTCCTGATGGTGTTGATGATGTGCGCTGGTTGACACATTTTTCGATACATTTTTTACATTACCCCCCGAAAACGCAGCGAGGGACTTTCATGGATGCCGGGCCGTTGTTGTTGACCGGAGCGATGGCGCTGTTACATTTTGCAAAGCGGCGATGCCGCAGGCGTGAGCGAGGCGGCGAAAGTTTGCTCGATCACCGGACGCAGCGCGCCGTCCGCCATCTTGGCGCGCACCACATAGTTGGGCAGCACCAGTTGGTTGTCGGCAGCGCGCATCGTGACGTTGCCGTAGATGGTGTCGAGCGAAGCGCCGCGCAGGGCGCGGCTGATGTCGTTCGGCTTCACGCTGCCTGCTTTCTTGACGCCGTCGAACATCACCTGCACGCCGTTATAAGCCTGGCCTTCATTGTCGGTCGGCAGGCGATTGAACCTGGATTTCCAGGCCGCGACGAACTCCTTGTTGCGCGGGTTGTTGATATCCGACGAATATGCCGTATTGCCCGGCATGCCTTCGAGCGCCTTGCCGGTGGCATCGATCAGGAAGTTCTGGATCAGGGCATGGCCGATCAACCGGGTCTTGGGAATCAGGCCGAATTCTTCCGCCTGCTTGATGAAGGCGATCGCATCACGACCGGTTTCAGCGACCCAGATGGCGTCCACATTGGCCGCCTTCAGTTGCGCTATGTAGGGCGAGAAGTCCTTGGTGCCCAGCGGCACATACAAGCTCAGCGGAACGCTCTTGCCGGATGCTTCGACTGCCTTCTTGAATGACTCCCCCGAATCGCGGCCCCATATGTAATCGGCCGCCAGCACAGCAAAGGTCTTTTCCTTCAAGCCCTTGGCCCACTCGTTGATCATCGCGATATCCATCGCATCGGAATGGTTGGTGCGGAAACTGCGCGCCTTGCAGGTGTCGCCGGTGAGTTTGTCGGATTTGCTGGCCACGATGAAATAGGCCGCATCCCAGCGTTCCAGATTTTGTGCCAGCGCCAGCGAGATCGACGAGGGAATGGCACCGATGAGCAAATTGTAGCCGTCGCGGGCCAGTTTTTCTGCAACACGGCGCCCTGCATCAGGCGTGCCCTCATCGTCGGCACTTTGCACTTCGACCTTGCGCCCATCGACGCCGCCCCTGGCGTTGGCCTCGTCGACCGCGAACTGAACGGCACGGATCACCTCCTCGCCCTGCTGGGAGAAGACGCCCGACTTCGACGACACCAGACCGACCTTGACCGGTTCCTTGCCTTGCGCCAACGCCGTCAGCGGCAAGGCCGCCATCAGGGCCAGCATCATGACCGAATGCTGCAATGTTTTATTTATTTTATTCATTTTTTTGTCTCCTCGACTTCATTGCCGGAAACGGTCCGGCGGCCGCAATGTGGAATGATCGGGTCAGACCGGGTCACACCATCACATGCTCTTCCAGGGTAGCGAGGCTGGCCTTGGTGTTGGCAACGGAACCCTGGGCCACGACAGCGCCCTTGGCCATCGCGCAGTAACGCTCGGCCACCCGCACCACCAGGCTCATGTTTTGCTCGATCAGCAGCAAGGCCGTGCCCTGGTTGGCGACCCGTTGAAAAATGTCCGCCAACTGGTCCACGATCACCGGCGCCAAGCCTTCGGTCGGTTCATCCAGCAAGATCAAAGCCGGGTTGGCCATCAGGGCCCGGCCCACGGCCAGCATCTGCTGCTGGCCGCCCGACAGCGCCGTGCCCGGCGTATGGGCGCGCTCCTGCAAAATCGGAAACAGCTTGTAGACTTCAGGCAAACTCCATGGACCTTTGCGCCCGACGGCCGCGCCCAGGGTCAGGTTTTCTTCCACGCTCAAATTGGCCACGATGCGCCGCCCCTGCGGCACCACTGCCACTCCGTGCTGCGCCGCGCTATACGGGCGCGGCTTTTGCAGCGCATGCTGGCCCAGATGGATCTGTCCGCCGCGCAGCGCTGCGAGACCCAGAATGGCATTGACCACGGTGGTCTTGCCCACGCCATTGCGCCCGATCAGCGCGACGCGCTCGCCAGCATGCACGGACAAGCTCAAGCCATGCAGGATATGGGCCGAACCATAGAATGCGTTCACGCTCTCCAACGTCAACAAGGCGCTCATGCGGTGCTCCCGAGGTAAGCTTCCCTGACGCGCGGATCGGCCCGCACGGCGGCCGGTTCACCGCTGGCGATGACGCGACCGAGTTCAAACACGGTGACGACGTCGGATATGCCAAATACCACATCCATGTCGTGCTCGACCAGCAGCACCGAGACGTCCCAGCGCGTAGTGAGCGCCTTCAAGTGCTTGGCCAGATCCATCGATTCCTTGACCGACAGTCCTGCCATAGGTTCATCGAGCAGCAGCACGCTGGGACGCCCCACCAGCGCCAGCGCCAGATCGAGCCGGCGCTGCTCACCGTAACCGAGATCATCGGCAATCACATCGGCCATCGCCATCAATTCCAGCTCCTTGAGCACGGCATCGGCATCGGCGCCGGAATCGGCCACCCCCATCTTGTGCGCAGCCAGTTCCACCTGCTTGCGCACCGACATCTGGCCAAAGATGCTGGTGCGCTGAAAGCTGCGCGACAACCCGCGCATGCGGCGCGCCGTGGGCCCCAGTTCGGTGACATCCTGATCACCCAGATAAACCTTGCCACGGGTCAATGGCACGCGGCCGGTGATGGCGTCGATGACGGTCGACTTGCCGGCGCCATTGGGGCCGATCAAGCCGCGGATCTGGCCGCGCTCCAACGTCAGCGACACGCCGTCGACCGCCTTCACGCCGCCATAGTGGATCGCCACATCGTCTGCTTTCAATACGAATTGATTCATGAATATCTCCAATCAAATGCCCGAACGGGCTGTGGCTGTGGAAGAGACCTTGGCCGAAGAAGTGCTCTTGAGCGCCGGATGGCTCTTTTTTGGCAAGCTTTTCTTGCGCTTGAACAGCCGCTGCAACGCGCCGGCAATACCGGTGGGCGAAAAGACGATCACGGTGATCAGGGCGATGCCGAAAATGGCCATCCAGTGGTTTGCGAAGTCGCCCAGCAAGTCCTTGGCCAGAAAATACACGACTGCGCCCAACGCAGGCCCCCACAACGCCTTGTAGCCGCCGACCACGGCCATCATCAGCGCCACACCGGACATGCTCCAGTGCAGGTTTTCGGGCGAAACGAAGCCCGTGTTCAGGGCCGACAACAAGCCAGCGAGCCCGGTCACGGTAGCCGACAGCGCATAGACTGCGGCGCGCGGCAACAGCGTGCGGATGCCGATGAAGCGGGCCCGCTCTTCATTGTCGCGCACCGCTTCGGTGATGCTGCCGAAGCGGCTGCGCAGCAACAGCGTCAGCACCAGCATGACCAGCACCAGCGTGCTCCAGCACAACAAAAACATCGTGGCTGGCTTGAGCAACTGCGACTGCGCCACGCCAAACAAGGTCGATGGCCAGTCGATGTTCATGCCGTCGGCGCCACCGGTGAGCCCGCGCGAACGCGATGCGGTCAGATAAAACATTTGCCCGATTGCCAGCGTGAGCATGCCAAAGGCGACGCCAGGCACACGCACGATGACCAGCCCCATCAGAAATGCCAGCAAGGCGATGCCTGCCAGCGTGACGATGATGGTCGCCTCGGCCGGCATCAGATCGAGTGGCAGCAAGATGCCCACGGCATAACCGGCAATCCCGAAAAACACCGCATGGCCAAAACTGACCATCCCGTTTTGCTTGAGCAGCAAGCCGACGCCGATGGCAAACACGGCGTAGATGATGGCCTGTGTCAACAGCGACAAGACCGTACTCGAACTCACGCCAGCGGCGACAAGAGCGCCCAAGGCCAGGGCTGCGACAGTCCCGGTACCGATACGTTTGATTGACATGTTCATCCTGTTCTCCCTCTTCAAGTACGGCTACCGGCAAACCCGGCGGGTTTCCAGATCAAGATCGCGACCATCAGCACGAACGGCAGCAGCGCCGCCACATCCGGCAGATACACCGCGCCCAGCGACTGGACCATGCCCAGCACCATGGCGGCGATGAAGGCGCCGATCAGCGAGCCCAGTCCGCCGACCACCACGACCACGAACGAATCGATCAGCACATCGCTGCTCATCGACGGCGACAGCGACAAAAACGGCGCAACCACCACGCCAGCGAGTCCGGCCAGCGCGGTACCAAGACCGACCACGCCGGCGCTCAGCGCATCGGTATTGATGCCCTGCATCGCGGTGGTGGTGGGGTCGGTACTGGCGGCGCGCACGAACAAGCCGATCCGGGAGTAGCGCAGCCACAGTGACAAGCCTAGCGCGACCATTGCCCCAACCCCGATCACGCCGATGCGGTAAGCTGGCAACTCGGCGCCAAACAGATCAACCGAGGTATTCAATATCTCGGGTCCGCTCATCGACAGGTTGGTCTTGCCCCAGACGGTCTGCACCAGATCCTCGATCACCAGCAGCAGACCGAATGTGACCAGCACCACGCTGAGCGGGTCACGCTCTTGCAACAGGCGAAAACCATAGCGATCAAGCAGCACCCCCAGCAGCCCCATGATGGCCGGCGCAGCGACCAGCGCCACCCAGAAATTGCTGTAACTGGCAATCGAATAGCCGATGTATGCGCCCAGCATGTAGAGCGAGCCGTGGGCGAAATTGACCACGCGGCGCAGTCCGTAAATCAGGGCCAGGCCCGAGCACATCACGATCAGCAAGGCGCCATAGACCAGGCCGTTGAACAAATTGATGGTTAGCACTTTATTTCTCCTCGCATGAAGTCGATGGCGCGCAGCCACGACCGACTGGCAAGTCGGTCGCCGGCAGTTGCGATTCGGTCGCGCCGAAGGCAGTCCAACCGCCATCCACCGGCAGTACAGCACCGGTGATGTAACTCGCTTTCGGAGATGCGAGGAAGGCAATCGCTTCGGCAATCTCGGCCGGTTCGGCCATGCGACCGAGCGGGGTGCGGTGGGCGATGCCGGCGGCATCGAGCGCCCCCTGGCGTTCCAGCGCAAGAACCAGCTCGGTGCGCACATAGCCGGGCGCCACCGCATTGACGCGGATGCCGGCGCGCGCCCATTCGCTGGCCATCGCACGCGTCATGCCCAGCACCCCGGCTTTGGCGGCGCAATAGGCATTACGCGAGGGCAAGCCGATGCTGCTGGCGATGGAGCCCAGATTGACGATTGCACCGCGCTGCCCGTACTCACGATCGGCTTGCAGCATGACGCGCGCTACCGATTGGCTCATCAGAAAGGTGCCGCGCAGGTGGACTGCGAGCACGCGGTCGAATGCCTGCGTGTTTTGCTCGACAGTCGCCTCGCTCTGGTCGCCGATGCCGGCATTGTTGACCAGCGCGTCGATGCGTCCGAATCTGGCCAGTACCTCGGCCACGGCCGCTTGCACACTGGCATCGGAGGTCACGTCGCAGTCCAGAGCGAGGTGTGGCGCACCGAGTTCGGCGGCGCGCGCCTGTGCCGCTTCGGCCCGCAGATCGAGCAGCGCCACATGGTAGCCATCGGCGGCCAGTCGCTGCGCAGTGGCCCAGCCGATGCCGTCGGCGGCGCCTGTGACGATCGCGACCGCGACCGCAGTATCGTTTTGTTGCATTGTCATTCCTCCAAAAAAATCAGGCACACCGTGTAATCCGGCGCATCCATAAACATATTACATAAAAGTGGAAGTAATTTCAATAATGGAAACTAATTCCGTTTTTATAAATTAATGCAAAGATACAAAAGGCATGTCAAAGAGGTTCAGCGCTGCCGCGCGCGCATGCTCGGCATGTCTGCCAAACGGATCAGTCTGGTTTCCTGGGCCACGATCAAATGCCCGGAAGCGGCCAGATAGGCAGGAAATTCGGGATGAGTATCGCGCTGCCGACAACGCCGTTCATAATCGGTCAGATCGGCATAAGCCCACAGATGGACAACCTGGTTCAGCGGTCCGACCAGACTGGTATAAATGCCCAGCGGCGGGCCCAGCGTCTCCATCAACACCGGCATGGCCAGGCGATCGAATACCTCGAGAAATTCAGGCATCTTGCGCAGCGCTATGGTGTAAATGCGATGATCGATCAGGGGTTTGAGGAAAGGATCAGCCGACATGCTGGCGCTCCTTGTTGAACTCGGCCACGACCGTCGGCGCCGCCACGCCGGCAACACTGTCCACTGCGGCGATGAAATGCCCGGTCAGGTAACCGAAGGTCATGATCGGCCCCAGCGTGATGCCGGCGGCGGGATAATTGCCACCCATGACGCTGGCGCGATCGTTGCCGACCGCATACAGACCGGCGACAGGCGCGCCTTGATCATCGAGCACCTGACCCACCGTGCTGGTCTTGATGCCATCGAACGTGCCCAGATCCCCCATGATCACCTTCAGCGCATAATAAGGGCCCTTGCCAACCGGACCGACGCAAGGATTGGGCTTGTTTTCAGGATCTGCCAGGAAGCGGTTGAATGCAGTCGTGCCGCGTCCAAATTGGGTATCCTCGCCGCGTACGGCGCCAACGTTGTAGTCGCGCACGGTTTGCTCGAGCGCGGCGCCGTCGATGCCGGCCTGTTGCGCCAGTTGCGTCAGCGTCGCCCCCTTGCTCAGATAACCATTGCGCAGCAAGGGCCCCAGCGGAATCGGCGCCGGCTTGGCATAACCGAGGCCATATTTGTTCATCGTCGCCTGGTCGCAGATCAGCCACATCGCCGTTTCGCCATCACCGGCGCAGGCGGCGATCATCGCGGCACCGACATCGTGATACGACTCCGATTCATTGGTGAAGCGCAAGCCGTGGCGCGTCACGCCGATGATGCCCGGCTTGTAGCGATCCAGCAAATGGGGAAATACGCCAAACTTGCCGCCCGCTTGCGGCACCCGCGACACCGGCATCCAGGCTGCCGGCTGCTTGAAGCGGATCTCGACCTGGCCGCCCGCAGCCTCGGCCAGTTTCAAGCCGTCGCCGGTATTGCCGCTAGGAACCGGCGACAAGTGCTCGCCGCCGCGGCGCAGATGCGGGTAAGCTTTCTTGATGCGTTCGACGTCATGCGAAAAACCGCCGCAGGCCAGCACCACGCCGCGCCGGGCGCTGATGCGGATATCGCCACTGGCGCTGCGCACCAGGGCGCCCGCGACGCGCCCTCCTTCGTGCAGCAATTGGTACGCCGCCGTGTTGGTGTGAATCGGAATGCCCAGGTCAAGCGCCGACTTCGCCAGCCGCGCCGCCAGCGCATTGCCGCTCGTGACGTGGATGCCGCGCCGGTACAGCGCCAGCTCCTTCAAATGATTGACCAGACGCTTGGCGACGTAGATGAACGACGTCAGCGACTTGGTCGCGTTGAAAAAATGCTTCAGGTCAGCGTTCGACGAGTTGAACATCATGCCGATGAAGGTGATGGTTTTCAACGGCGGACGCAAACGGGCCATGTCAGCACCGAGTTCGCGAATGTCAAACGGCTTGGCCAGGATCGAGCGGCCAACATCGACTCCGCCCTGGACCGTCGGGTGATAGTCCGGATACAGCGTCGGAATGAACTTGACATCGGTTTCGCGTTCGAAAAATTTCACCATGTCGGGGCCATTGTCGAGAAAGGCATCGACGGCTGGCGCATCGTAGAAGGCGCCGGTTTCATTTTTCATGTAAGTCTGGGCCGCTTGCCGGCTATCCTTGACGCCTTGGGCCGCGGCATGGGGATTGCCGGGAATCCACAACACGCCGCCCGAAAACGCGGTAGTGCCACCAAAATAGGATTCCTTTTCAATAACGATCACGTCGAGGCCGTTTTTCCTGGCAGTGATGGCCGTGGACAGGCCGCCTGCGCCGGAACCGATGACGAGCAAGTCGCACTCGATGTTGCTGCTTGAATTAGTTTGATTCATTTTATGCATGGCTGCTCCATGATGTGACGAGGAACGCCCGACTGCCAGGGCGTGAAATGGCAAGAGCGCAGGTAGCTGGACATGGGCAGATTCCAGCCAAATTTCAGCCAGAGTCCGGCCAGATTCCAGCTCAGGCCGACATCTGGTCGTTGTAGCCGGGGCGCGGCACCAGATCCATCAGCATCGAACTCATGCCGCCATCGACGCCGATTTCGGCGCCGTTGATGTACGAGGCCCGGGCGCTGAGCAAGAACAGCGCGGCATTGGCAATATCCTCCGGTTCGCCGATGCGCCCGCTGGCGGTCACCGCAGAGCGACGCTGTTCGAGTCCCGGCGTATCGTAGAATTTGGCTGACAAAGGAGTTCGGATCATCCCGGGACACACCGCATTGCTGCGTATGCCCGATGCGCCCCATTCGACTGCCATCTGGCGTGACATCAGCAACACCCCGGCCTTGGTCGCACTGTAGGCGCCACTGTGGGTTTGAGGAAACATGGCAGCGACCGACGCAACATGGACGATGCTGCCCCCACCCGCGCTCTTCATTTGCGCAGCGAAAGCGCGCGCCACCAGCAAATAGCCGGTCAGGTTGACCGCGATGACATGGTTCCAGTCTTCGATCGATACCGAATCGAGACTGGCAGCGCGCAGCAAGCCGGCATTGTTGACCAGCGCGCTGCACACACCGAGCTCGGCGAGCACGCGCTTTGCTGCTGCGGCGATGCTGGTTTGGTCGGCCGTGTCGCAAGTGATCGCAATCGCGTGTGCGCCCTGCTGGCGCAGCGCTTGCGCCACTTGTTCGCAGCCATTGGTATTGCGATCGAGCAGCGCGACCAGCGCACCGGCCTCGGCCGCACCGCGCGCCGCAGCGGCGCCGATGCCGCTGGCCGCGCCGGTCACCACGCAGACCTTGCCGCGCAAGCCGAGCCAGTCGACACCGGACACCGGGGGCGTCATGCCACACCTCTGGCGCAGCGCCGGCGTGGTGGTACGTTGACAGCGAGGGAATCAAATTTTGGAACAGCGGAAGCCAATCCGCCCGATTGCGCGAGGTAAATCATGATGCTGTCTCCGTCTTTTTTTATAACTTCGTTTAACTGCTTATGCCCTTATTATTTTCCATTTAGTAATGCTGCGGACTCACGATTACTGCGATTAACAGGACAATTCATGCATACTGCATATCAATCCACGATCAGGAGATAGCGTCATGAGGACCATCCCGCATTACGCGTTGTACGGCGACCAGGCAAAAAACAGCTGGGCCAGCATCTTCAATTTCGAATGGATACCGCAGCGCTCGGGACCGTATTTATGGGAAATTCAGCCGCATGTGCATGAAGCATTCATCCAGATCCTGTACCTGACCACGGGCTGCGCCGAAGTGTTGCTCGATGATGCCAAATGGAAAATCGAAGCGCCGTGCCTGATCGTGGTGCCCGCGCATACGGTGCATGGCTTTCGCTTTTCAACCGATGTCGATGGCGCCGTGATCACGGCCAGCCAACAATTTCTTGAGTCGCTGGCCGGTGTGGCGATGCCGGCATTGCTGCAAATAATACGCAAGCCTTTGGTGATCGGCGTCGACCAATCGACCCGGCACGTCGATGCGCTGATGCCCTTGCTGCTGGCCGTCGAGCGCGAATGGCAGGTGCACGAAGATGGCCAGGTCGCGGCCGGCATGTCGCTGATCATCGCCATTCTGGTACAAGCGTCGCGCATCAGCCACCAGCAACAACCGGCCAGCGCATCGGGAAATTCGCGCAAGGCCGCGCAGATCGAAAAATTTCGAACGCTCGTCGAGATCCATTTCAGGGAATTGATTTCGGTCGACGCCTATGCCGACAAGCTCGGCCTGAGCGCCGGCCAGCTCTCGCGCGTGTGCCGTGAAGTGCTGGGCATGTCAGCGCTGGACATGATCAATGGGCGCCTGATCCATGAAGCCGAGCGCGGCTTGATTCATACATCGATGCCGGTCAAGCAATTGGCCGGTCTGCTCGGCTTCCACGATCCCGCCTATTTCGGACGATTTTTTCGCAAACATACGGGTACGACCCCGAAGCAATTTCGCGCCAAGGCGCTGGCCGACCTCGCGCTGACCTAGCAACAGCGCCATATGGCGGCACGATCATGAAGCCGCAGGCGCGCACCGGCATCCTCGACAAGTAACAGGCAAATACATCAGTCAAATACCAGGCAAACACCCGGGTGGCACCTCTGAAAGTCATCTCGATCGATTTGCCACGCAGCGCGTGTTGCAAGGGTGTCCAAAGGATTTCCATCGGGCTTACATCATTTCCTGCAATTGCAATGGCATTTTTTGAATACAGTTCAAAAATGAAATACAATTCAATAAAAAATAAATCCTATTGATTCCTATCAGGAGACACTCCATGACAAGCAAAAAGAAAATAGCGCTGATCGGTGCTGGCGCGATCGGCAAGACCCATGTCGAGGTGCTGCAGCGCAGCACTGATGCGGCGCTGATGGCGCTGGTCGATCCCTCGCCGGCCGCCCGATTGCTGGCCGAGGCAGTTGGGGTGCCCTGGTTTGCCAACTACCACCAGATGCTGGAATCAAACAAACCGGATGGCGTGATCGTGGCAACACCCAACGCGACCCATGCCGAGGTCGGCGTATGCTGCATGGAACTGGGCATTCCGGTGCTGATCGAAAAGCCGATCGCCGATACGCTGGCGGCGGCGCAGCGCCTGGTCGATGCATCGAACCGCAGCGGCTTGCCGTTGCTGGTCGGCCATCACCGGCGCCACAATCCCATAATGCGCCGCGCTCGCGCCCTCCTCGACTCCGGATGCCTGGGCAAGCCGGTGACGGCCACCGTGATGGCCAACTTCTTGAAGCCGGACAGCTATTTTGACATCACATGGCGGCGCGAAGCCGGCGGCGGACCGGTGCTGATCAACATGATCCACGAGATCGATGCAATGCGCTTTTTGTTTGGCGAAATCGCCAGCGTGCAAGCGATGTCATCGAATGCGATCCGCCAATTTTCAGTTGAAGATACCGCCGCCGTGATCCTGCGCTTTCGCAATGGCGCGCTGGGCACGATCAGCGTCTGCGACACCGCAACAGGGCCATGGAACTGGGATCTGTGCGCAGGCGAAAGCGCGCACTATCCGCGCCAGAACGAAAACAGCCATTTCTTGAGCGGAACCGATGGCTCACTGACCTTGCCCGGGCTCGATATCTGGAGCTACCGCGAACAACGCGGCTGGCACGATCGGCTCACGCAAGAGCGCAGCACGCCGCATCAGGGCAATCCCTACGAAGCTCAGATGCGTCATTTTGTTGCCATGATCGACGGCAGCGAGGCCCCGCTGTGCAGCGCCAGCGACGGCATGCGCACGCTGGCGGCAACGCTCGCCGTGCATCAGGCTGCCGCATCGGGCCTGACCATCATGCTCGACAATTGAGCCGGGCGCAACAGAACAAGACCATCAATTTGCATTCCGCATTGGAACCATGTTCTAATTCCGTTTTTGACTGCACACAGGAGAATGGACATGAGTGGAAGCTTGGATCGCGGGTTGTCGATATTGGAATTGCTGGCAATGAGCGGCGGCCCGCTGCCGCTGCGCGACATTGCCGAACGCCTGACCATTCCACCGAGCGCGACGCACCGTTTGCTCACGATGCTGGCCGGCCTGGGCTACGTGCGCCAGACGGAGGACCATGGCGATTATCAATTGAGTCTGAAACTGGTCTCGCTGGGATTGATACGCCTGTCGACCAGCGGCATTTCCGACCTCGCGCAACCGGTGCTGGAAGAACTCGCGAGCGAAACGGGCGAACTGGCCCGGCTGGGTTTGATCGAAGATGAAAAGATGGTCTACATCGCAAAAGCGCAGGGCACGCTCCACGACTTGCGCTACGATCCCGACATGGGCAAGGAAGCGCCGCTGTTTTGCACTGCCACCGGACAAGCATGGTTGCTCGGCATGACCGATGAAGAGGCGTTGATGATCGTGTCGCGCCAAGGTTTTGGCACCGGCACCGATTACGGACCAAATGCACCGCGCACCATCCCCGCCTTTCTGAAAGAATTGCAGTTGGCGCGCAAGCGCGGCTACGGCTTGAATCTCGATGCTTCGATGGCTGGCATCAGCGCAGTCGCACTGCCGATCCGGCATCCAGTGAGCGGCAAGCCGGTCGGCGCAGTCAGTCTGGCCGGCCCTTCCAGCAGGATCACCGCTGCGCGCGCCAAGCAATTCATTCCCCTGCTGACCAAGGCGGCCAAAGAATTGTCGGGCATCTCGCTGGGCCCCTCATCGCTGCCCAAACAGCTTGCGGCGCAAAAAAGCCCCGCCAAAAAAGCGCGCTAGGGAGACTGAGCACGGCATGGACCATGCATGCTGTGCTTTTTTCAAAACTGTTGGCTTCTTGAATAAAATTGGAATATCATTCCATATAAGAATAATATTTCAATTAACCGACAACCCCTTTGAAAGCAACCATGGATTTCTCCCTGAACGACGAACAAAAGATGATCATCGACACCGTGCGTCGATTCATCGCAGAAGAACTCAAGCCGCTCGAAAACGGCATCGAAGAAACAGGCGCACTGGACCGGGTCACGGCCTTGGCCATCCACGAAAAAGCGAAAGCACTGGGTTTGTACGCGCTCAATATCCCCGCAGAACTGGGCGGCGGCGGACTCTCGGTGCTCGATCGCATCCTGTGTGAAGAGCAGTTCGGCCATACCTCCGACTACCTGATCCGCCGCGCTTTTGGCAACATCTATGAACCGCTGCTGGTGTGCCAGGGAGAGCAAGTGGAACGCTGGCTCAAGCCCACCGTCGAGGGCAAGCGTACCTGCGCGATCGCGATCACCGAATCTGGCGCCGGCTCCGATGCCCAAGGCATCAA
The DNA here is from genome assembly GCA_947446335.1 of Oxalobacteraceae bacterium. GTDB lineage: Bacteria > Pseudomonadota > Gammaproteobacteria > Burkholderiales > Burkholderiaceae_D > Janthinobacterium. The sequence continues at coordinate 19,952 of CANFGA010000002.1, forward strand.
GACCCATGCCAGAAAGACTGACGCAGGTTGGGTACTCAACGGCAGCAAGCACTTCATCAGCGACGGCCTGTGGAGCGACTTCTTCCTGGTCTCGGCCAAGACCGGCGAGAAGGAAATCAGCGTGTTCATGGTCGACAAGGGCTTGCCAGGCTTCACCGTGGGCAAGGACCAGAAGATGATGGGGTTGCGCGGCACGCCGCATCTGGAACTGTTTTTTGACGATGTGTTACTGGAACCGGTCGCGCTGCTGGGCGAGCAAGGTCAGGGCTTCAAGCTGGCCATGGGCGCGCTCAATGTGGTGCGCCTGGCGCAAGTGGGCGCGCGCGCCGTCGGCAAGGCCAGCCATGTACTGGAGCTGATGGTCGATTACGCCGGCCAGCGCACCCAGTTCGGACAGAAGATCGGCGACTTTCAGTTGATCCAGCAACAACTGGCCGACAGCGCGATCGAGATCAACGCCGCGCGCTGGATGGTCTATCACGCTGCCTGGATGCTCGATCAGGGCCAGGATGCGCGGGCGCAGATTGCGATGGTCAAGGTAGCGGCTGCAGAAATGCTGGGCCGCGTGGTGGACCGGGCAGTGCAAGTATTTGGCGGCATGGGCTTTTGCAAGGAATTGCCGATCGAGCGCTACTACCGCGACGCCCGCATTTATCGCATTTATGACGGCACCAGCGAAATTCACCGCACCGTGATCGCCAAGAGCCTGATGAAACAAGGCGCAACGCTGTTCGATGTCAATCGCTGATCGCATGGAGAACAACAACATGGCAAACAGCAAATTCATGACAGCGGCGCAAGCGGCGCAATTGATCCGCGACAACGACACCGTCGGGCTGATGGGCGGTGGTGGCGGCCTGATGGAAGCGACCTGCATGTTCGAAGCGGTGCAGGCACGCTTTCTGGAGACCGAATCTCCGCGCAAGCTGACGCTGGTGCACGCGCTGGGCATCGGCGACAAAAAGACCAAGGGAATGAATTGCTTCGCCCACGAAGGCCTGGTCAAGCGCGTGATCGGCGGCCACTGGGTATGGTCGCCCGCGATGCAAAAACTGGCCCAGGAAGAAAAGATCGAGGCCTACATCCTGCCCGGTGGCGTATCGAGCCAGTTGATGCGCGAAATCGGCGCGGGCCGCCCCGGCCTGTTCACCCATGTCGGCCTCGGTACCGTCTGCGACCCGCGCCAGGGCGGCGGCAAGATGAATGCCAGCGCCAGCGACGATCTGGCTGAAGTGATCGAGATGGACGGGCGCGAATACCTGCGCTACAAACCCTTCCCGATCCATATCGCCATCGTGCGCGCCAGCGCGGCCGATGACGATGGCAACATCAGCTTCGAACACGAAGCGGCCAATCTCGATGCGCAGTCGCTCGCGCTGGCTGCGCGCAACAGCGGCGGCAAGGTCATCGTCCAAGTGCGCGAGCGCGTGCCCAGCGGTGCGCTGAAGGCGCGCGAAGTGCGCATTCCATCGGCCTGGGTCGATGCCATCGTGGTCGACCCGCAGCAGCAAACCAGCTACGACATACCGTTCGATCCCGCCTTCAGCGGCGAACTGACGGGCGCCGAACGCAGGCAAGCCGAAGACGCCGACCACGCGCGCGAACAAGCGGCCGCCAACGACATGTTCAGCGAACGCCAGGCCGTGGCGCGGCGCGCGGCGGTGGAACTGTTCAATACCGACAAGGCGCGTCCGGTCGTCAATTACGGCGTCGGCGTGCCAGATGCCGTGGCCAGGCTGATTGCGGCGCGCGGCCAGCAGCACCTGATCTACCAGACCATCGAGCACGGCACTTACGGCGGCACGCTGATGGATGGTGTCCTGTTCGGCTATGCGCGCAATGCGACGGCGATGCTCGACGCGCCCACCCAGTTCGACTTTTACGCCGGTGGCGGGCTCGATATTGCCTTCCTCGGTTTTGGCCAGTTCGATCAACAGGGTAACGTCAACGTCAGCAAGCTCGGCGGCCTCACTGTCGGCCCCGGCGGCTTCATCGACATCGCACAGAATGCACGCAAGGTGATCTTTTGCGGCACGCTCGGGGCCAAGGGCGTGAAGCTCGAAACAGGCAATGGCCAGATGCGCGTGCTGCGTCAAGGCGAAGTAAGAAAACTGGTCGCACAGGTCGATCAAATCACCTTCAGTGGTCCGCAAAGCTTGCTACGCGGACAGACCGTGCTGTTCCTGACCGAGCGCGCCAGTTTTCGTCTGACAGCGCGCGGCATCGAACTGTTCGAGATTGCTCCCGGCATCGATTTGCAGCGCGATGTACTCGACCAGATGGCCTTCATGCCGCAACTGGCAGAGAAAATCGCGACCATCAGCGCGGATCACTTCCTCGCATCAACAACTTAGCCAGATCGATCGATGAAGTTCGCACTGGCCGGCTTCGGCCAGTGCAGTTCAGCTTTTTTGCAATGGCATCGCCGATGTCGTGCAGCGCGCTACCGCGTGGCGCGCCGCCAGATAGCCAAAGACCAGCCCGGGGCCCAGCGTGATGCCCGGGGCTGTATAGACGCCCCCCATGATCGAATGCATGTCGTTGCCGACCGCATACAAGCCATCGATCGCTCGCTGGTTTGCACCCAACACGCGCGCATCGGCATCGGTCGCAAGACCGGTCGCGGCGCCGATGTCGCCCGGATACAGACGTACAGCGTAATAAGGCGCCTGAGTCAATGCGCCCAGATTGGGGTTTTTGCCGCTCCACGCCGGATCGCCGATGTTGCGCTGATAAGCGGTGACGCCACGCTGAAAGTCGGGATCGAGGCCGGTTTGCGCATGCGCATTGAAGCGAGCGACGTTGGCCTCCAGCCCTGCAGCATCGATGCCCAGACGGCTGGCCAGTTCTGCCAGCGTGCGCCCTTGCGTCAGATAACCGTCGGCCAGGAACGGCGCCAACCCTTTGCCGCCCGGACGCACCATGCCGATGCCGTACTTGCGCAGCGCCTGCGCATCGCAGACCAGATAGGCTGGAATCGCCGCAGCGTTCTTGTTGCGCTGCTGCATGGCCAGCGCAAACAGATGATACGAGGTGCTTTCGTTGACGAACCGCCGGCCTGCCTGATCGACGGTCAGCATGCCGGGCTTGGCCCTGTCCATCACGAAATGGGGAAATACGGCAGTGCTGCCATCGGTGCGCGTGCGCATCGACACCGGCGCCCAGAACGCATTGGTCAAGGCGCCGCTGCCGTAATGCGCGCCCAGGCCCAGAGCGAGATCGTGCGCAGCGCCGGTGTGGCCGGGCGCCGCCGGACACCAGTTCTGATCCACGCCCGGCAGCATCGACTTGCGCAAGGACGGATGGCGATTGAAGCCGCCGCTGGCCAGGATCACGCCGCCATGGGCATGAACCGTGACTGCTTTTCCATTTTGCGACAAGGTGACCGATTCAATGCCGTGGGCGCCGCTGTCGATGGCGTCGACCGAAGCGTTCAACAGCAGCGCCACCTTGGCATGTTTGGACAGCGAATACAACAGGCGCGCAACCAGCGCATTACCCATCACCAGACGCGTGCCGCGCGCATGGCGCAGACGGTCGCATGCATGGCGCAACAGAATCTGCGCCGAATGCGCGGCCGATGCCAGCGACTTGCCCAGGCCCAGCAGATGGTTGATGTCGGTGCGATCCACCATCATGCCGCCCAACACGGTGAATTCGGGTATCGGCGACCGGATCAACTTGAACAGATCGCCCAGCAAGCGCCCGTCGAATGGCAACGGCTCCAGCGCCCTGCCGTTGAGAGTGGAACCGCCCAGTTCAGAGATGTAATCCGGATGTTTTGCGCAGGCGCGGTACTTGACATCGGAATGGGCCTCGATCTGCTTGATCGCCGCCGGTCCAGCCTCCAGAAAAGCCTGGCGCAGCGCTGCCGGCGTGCGCTCGCCGATCGCGTTCGTCAGATAACGCGCCGCCGCTTCCAGCGTATCCGTCGGATTCACCGCTGCGCCATGATCGGTGCCCGGTATCCAGGTGGTGCCGGCCGACCAGGCCGTGGTGCCACCGACGAATCCGGTACGCTCCACCAGCAGCACGCTCGCGCCATCGATCGCAGCGAACAATGCCGCCGCCAGGCCGGCGCCACCGGCGCCGATCACGACAACGTCATAACTTGCCGATGCCGGCAACTGGCTCAAGACATCCATCTCATTCTCCCAGCAAGAAATCGACCATCAGCTCGCGCACGCGGCCAAACATGTGCGCACCGGTCATGCAGTTGCAACCGATTTCGCGCGCGGCGGCGATCAAAGGCGTGATCGCGGGAGCGGTGATGACACAGGCGACAAACATCGCGGGCGTGATGCGCTCGACATCGAGCGGATACAAGTCGCCCTGCTGCATCCCCACCGGCGTCGCATTGACCACGATATCGAAGCCGGACGGATCGGCGCTGCCATGCGACAAACTGCCGCGCTCAAGCCCTGCAAGCCGATCGAGCAGCGTTGTGCGGCGCTGCGCATCGGCATCATGGATCGCCAGCGTACTCACTCCCGCCATCAGCAGTGCATGGGCGATCGCCGAACCAGCGCCGCCAGCGCCCACCAGCAACACTTTCTTGCCTTCGGGCTGGCAGCCGTTGTCGCGCAGCGCGGCGACAAAACCTGAGCCGTCGAACATGTCGCCATGCCAACTGCCATCAAGGTTGCGGCGCATGACGTTGACGGTATGCAAAAAGGCGGCGCGCTTCGAACTGGTCGCGCACAGATCGAAGCAGGCAAATTTATGCGGCACGGTGACGATCACGCCATCGAGATTTTTGGCCAGCGATACGCCAGCGAGCCAGGCGGCCAGATCGGCCGGCGCCACATGGGCCGGCATCACGAACGCATTGTGGCCGCGCGCGTGGCAATCCTCTGTAACGCCGGCCGGCGACTTCACCTGAGCAATAGGATCGCCCACGATGAAATAAACGCGTGTTGCACCATTCAACAGAAGTTCTGACATGATTTTTACCCGATGGGTTGGCAAGGAAGAATTCGCATTTTATATTTAAGTAGAATACAATTCAACTATTGAATTAAATTCCATTAAAAATGAAAAGTGATCTGACAAGGAGTGACCGTGGATAAATTACCGGAACAGATCGATCTGCTCGTGATCGGGTCCGGTGCGGGCGGTCTGTCCACCGCGGTGACCGCCGCCTTGCTGGGACAAAAAGTGCTGGTCGTTGAAAAAGAGCCGGAGTACGGCGGCACCACCGCCTGGTCCGGTGGTTGGATGTGGATTCCACGCAACCCGTTGGCGATTGCAGCGGGCATCAGCGAGAGCATCGATGCACCGCTGTGCTACCTGCGCCACGAACTCGGGGCACGCTTCGACGAGGCCATGGCCCGCGCTTTTCTGGAAAATGGTCCGCGCATGGTCGAATTTTTCCGCTCCAGATCGGCGCTGCGCTTCATCGACGGCAACAGCATTCCGGACTTTCATGGCGCGGCGCCGGGCGCGGCCAGCGGTGGACGCTCGATTTGCGCAGCGCCCTTCGACGCGCGACGTCTGGGCCACCACATCGCGCAACTGAAGCCGCCGCTGCCTGAAACCACGCTGTGGGGCATGGGGATTGCATCGGGCGCCGAACTGAAGCATTTTCTCAATGCATTGCGCAAGCCGGCCTCGTTCTGGCATGTCAGCAAACTGCTGGTCCGATACGGGCGCGATCTGCTGCTGCACCGGCGTGGCATGCGCCTGGTCAATGGCAATGCGCTGGTGGCGGCACTGGCGGCATCGGCCTTCGAGGCGGGCGTCGAAATTCGCACCGACAGCCCGGCCAGACGCCTGATCATCGAGCACGATCGCGTCGTCGGCGCCGTGATCGGCAGCGCGCAAGGCGATATCGAGATCCGCGCCAGGCGCGCCGTGGTGCTCGCCTGTGGCGGGTTTCCCCACGACATGGCGCGCAAGAAGGCACTGTTGCCGCATGCACCGACTGGCCGCGAACACTGGTCCGCCGCATCGCGCGGCAACACCGGCGATGGCTTGCGCCTGGGCGAATCTGCTGGCGGCACAGTGACTCGCGATCTGGTGCACGCGGCGGCGCTGGCGCCGGTGTCGCTGGTGCCAAGGCAAAATGGCAGCGTGGCCCACTTTCCGCACCTGATCGAGCGGGCCAAGCCCGGCTTGATTGCGGTCACTGCTGATGGCATGCGCTTCACCAACGAAGCCGATTCTTATCACGACTTCATGCAAGCGCTGCTGCGCGCCGCGCGTCCCGGCGCACCGATTCAAGCCTGGCTGATATGCGACCATGCTTTCATTCGCCGCTATGGCTTGGGCGCGGTCAAGCCGGTGCCGATGCCATTGGGCCGCATGCTCGGCAATGGCTACCTGAAACGGGGAAAAACCCTGGATAGCCTGGCTCGCGCCTGTGCCATTTCGGCTTCCGGACTCGAGAAAACCATTGCAGACTACAACCGACAGGCGATCATCGGGCGCGATGACGACTTCTCGAAAGGCGAATCTGCATACAACCGCATCCAGGGCGACGCCAGCGCCGGCAACCCCAATGCCTGCATGGCACCGATACTGCGCGGCCCGTTTTACGCCGTACGAGTGGTCGCCGGCAGCCTGGGCACGTTTGCCGGTCTGCAAGTGAATGCCAGCGCCCAGGTCCAGGATGACGCGGGGCGCACTATCGCCGGCCTGTACGCTGCGGGCAACGACATGAGCAGCATCATGGGTGGCAACTATCCTGGCGGCGGCATCACGCTGGGGCCGGCCATGACCTTTGGCTTCATCGCCGCCCATCATTGTGCCGGCATCGATCCATGCTGATCCTGCCGCCACCCCGGGTCGAACGACCTTTTCTCACTTCAACCATCACCATCAAGGAATCCGCCATGTTTTATGAAATGTCCACCATGACCCTGCCCTTCGGCACAGCCGCTCAAGCAGCCAACGGGGTCCAGCAATATGCGGCCGCGCCCGAAGCCGGCGGCGAACTGCTCGGTTGCTGGTTTACCGATATCGGCACGCTCAACCAGATGATCGTGCTGCGCGGCTTTGCCACGCTGTCCGACCTGCAGACCGAGCGCGAGCGCACCCAGCAAAGCAACAATGCGTTCGGTTGCGGCGCGATCTTCCAGAGTCTGGAACAGCACAGCTACCGCGGTTTTCCATGGATGACGCCGGTGCGCCCGAGCGCAGAATCAGGCATCAACGGCCCGGTGTACGAGATCCGCACCTATGGCATCAAGCCTGGCGGGGTGCAAGCGACGATCGATCTGTGGCAAGAATACGTTCCGGCGCGCGAACAAATTTCTCCGTGCATCGTCGCGATGGTGGCACTGGACGGCGCACTGCGTTTCACCAATATCTGGGCTTATCCAACGCTGGACGCGCGCAGCAAGGCGCGCCTTGATGCAGTGACGCAAGGAATCTGGCCACCAAAAGGCGGCCCGGCGCACCTGACGACTGCGATGACATCGATCATTGCGATGCCGACGACGGTCTCGCCGCTGAAGTAGATTCAGCCTGGTCTGCTGTCACTGCTTACCCCGCCTGTTCTCTTTCATCCATTCAAGGACGGTGCCGGCTCTGCGCTGCAGAGCCGGCGCTATCCGGCAAGGAATCCATGCGCAGTTACTCACTCGCTTACCTGACGACGAATACACTGACGCCGCCGCAGGCAATCTGCCTCGCGCAGCAACTCGGCTGCAGCTTTACCGGCCTGCGCCTGCTGCCCAATGCGCCGGGGGCGCCGCACCAATGGCTGATCGGCCAGCCCGAGGTGCTGCGCGAAACGCTGGCCGCGCAACGCGATACCGGCGTGGGCGTGTTCGATCTCGAGATCATCCGCATCGCCGCAGGGTTCGACCTGCGCACTTACCTGCCGCTGCTGGAAGCGGGGGCGGCGCTGAAAGCGAAAGCGGTGCTGGTTGCCGGCGACGACCCCGACAATGCCCGCCTGAGCGAAAACTACGCGCGCCTGTGCCAGGCAATGGCGCCGTTGGGCATGACAGCCGATCTGGAATTCATGCCCTGGACCTGCGTGCCGGACGTGCAATCTGCCTTGCGCATTGTCAACGCCGCCGGTTGCCCTGCCAATGCCGGCATTCTGGTCGATGCGCTGCATGTGGCGCGCTCAAACACGACGCTGGACGACATCCGGGCGATTCCTCGCCAGTTGCTGCATTACGCCCAAATTTGCGACGCCCCCACCAGCGCCCAGATCGGCCGCCCGTTCACACAAGAAGAAATGATCCACACCGCGCGCTGCGAACGCCTGCTGCCCGGCGAAGGCGACATCGACCTGCAAGCCCTGTTCTCGGCCTTGCCGCAAGACTTGCCCATCAGCGTGGAAATACCGCATCAGCTGCGCCTGGCGCAGGCGGGCCAGACCGAGTGGGCGCGCCAGGCCTTGGCGAGCAGCCGTGCGCTGATCGAGCGCTGCGATGCCCAGTTGCCGGCGTGAGCGGCAAACCTGATCCGATCATCAGTACTGCACGGTGAAGCTGGCGCAGACGTGAAAACAGGGCCGATGGCCCTGTTTTCACGTCGCTGATGTAGCGAATCGATTGCTCGACGATCGCATCATGTTCCGACTTGCTTGCTTTTTTTCAACTGAGCCAGAATCGATCGGGACAGCCGCAGGCGCGCAGCGCCCCAACCATCCCTTGCATTCATTACTTGGCAAAGCTCTTCGAGCGCAGCCGATCGTACTCATCTTTTCCCATCGGAACCGCGTTGGCATTGCCCAGATCGGTCATCGGAATCCGATAGGTTTCGCGGGCACTCAAGGCAGCGAGCGCGGCAATCACGGTCACGCCGAAGGTGATTGCACCGACCGTGAACGGGATATTGAGCGCACCCGGAGGCGCCACCCAGGCGAACAATGCCGGCAGCAAGGCCGTCACCATCGTGCCCAGATTTTGCGAAATCGCCATCGCGGAGACCCGGGTGCGCGTCGGAAACAGCTCAGGATAAAAGCTTGGAAAAACAGCATTGTAGCCTTGATAAACCACGCCCCACATCAGCAGCGACATGCCAATGGCCAGCGGTATGTTATGGATGCTGATCGCATACAGGTAACCGAAGGACAACAGTCCCGAGCACAGCGCACCGATGACCAGCGGTGGTTTGCGACCAATTTTATCGGACAAACTGCCGACATAAGGGATCACCAGGATGGCCAGGCAATTGCCCAGGACCGGGATCCAGAGATAAATATCCTTGGGAAAACCGATGCCGTAGCTAGGTTGCACTGCGTAAGCTGCGCCAAAGATGCTCGTGACCACCGGAATGACATTCATCAGTGCCATGCACATGACGCGCAGCATGTCTTTCCAGCTTTCCTGTACCGCCTGGATGACAGGCGCCTTGGGGCGTGCTGCTTCGCTGTTTTCTTGCACGAAGGCCGGCGTTTCATCGACAGTGCGACGGATCACAAAGCCGACGATGATCACCACGAAGCTGAGCAAGAACGGAATGCGCCAGCCCCATGAGTTGAACTCGGCCTCCGGCATGAAGTGCGCCAATGGCAAAAATACGGCAGCGGCCAGGATCTGGCCGGCCTGCACACCCTGAAGGGTAAAGCTGGCGTAATAACCGCGCCGACCAAATGGCGCATGTTCGAGAATCATCGAACTGGCGCCGGAAATCTCACCGGCAACGGCAAAACCCTGCACCAGACGCAGGAGCACCAGCAGTGTCGGCGCGAGCATGCCTACCTGATCGTAAGTGGGCAACAATCCGACCGCCATGGTCGAGATACCCATGAGGAACATGCAGACCAGCAACACATGCTTGCGACCACGGGTATCGCCCCAATGACCCAGGACCAGAGCACCGATCGGCCTGGCGATATAACCGACGCCATAGGTTGCCAACGATGCAACCAGCGCCATCTTGGGATCACCTTGAGGGAAAAATATCTGCGGGAAAATCAAAGCCGCAGCGGTCGCATAAATGAAGAAATCGTAGTATTCCAGTACCGAGCCTATCCATCCGCTCAGTGTTGCTTTCTTTGCTTGCTGGGTGTCGTGTGGTTTTTGTTGCTTCGTGCCAGCCATTTTTATCTCCTGTATGTCAAAATTGAATGTTGAATGCTTGCAGCGCATTGCGGATGCAAAAGCCTTTAACGATTCGATGTAGTGCTTTTGTAGACATGGCATCCTCCAAGATGGGTGAGTGGCCATTCAATCCATATATTGAATGGCCGGGTAAAACAAGCCGCAAACACGCAACTGCGCGCAGCAGGCCAAGGTTCGAAAAAATTCCTTAAAGTGCGTTACGGCGACGCGTGACGGTAAGCGCGCGGAATCGCGATCAATGCGATCAGGCCGACCAGCGCCGAAATGACGGACATCGCGAGCACCAGCGTATTCGATGCCGGCATGCTGCTCACCGATACCAATTGGCCGCTGATGAAGGCCGCGCCGGTGATCACGCAGCCCGATACCGCTGCCGCGCGCCCGGCCTGCAACGGAAAGGGGGCGACGGCGCCGCCTTGTCCGCACGGCTGATGAAAGCCATGGCCCAGCATGTAGATGCATTGCGGCAGTGCCAGCGCCCACACCGTGTGCACGCCGCCCAGCCACAACAGCAACTGACTGGCACCACCAAGCAGCGACAAGCAGGCACCGATACGCACCACTTGCGGCACCGTCCAGCGCAAGAGCGCTTGGCGACACAGCACGGTGCCAGTCAAAAATGCCAGCGAGCACAGCGCCGGCATGACACCGTAGGCGACGCCCGACATGCCGAATTCGCCGATGAAAACGAAGGGTGACAACAGCAGAAAACAGATCGCCCCGCTGAAACTGAAGCCGGCCAGCAGCGACGAGGCACGAAATTGCGCATGGCGAAAAAAACTCAAGAAACCCACGCCGCCAGTCCCGGTCGAACGCACATAGGTTTCAGAAAAACCAAAATAGACCGCCAGCCAGGCCACCAGGCCAAAACTGGCGACGACGCCTATCGTCGCTTGCCAACCCAGGTAGTGCATGACAAATCCGCCCACGATCGGACTCAGGAACCCGATGACGCTCATGCCAGTCATGCTTCTAGCCATGATTCCCAGGCCTGCGACGCCGGCGTAATTGTCGCGGATGATGGCGCGCGCGCCGATCACGCAAGTGGCGGTCGCCGCACCCTGCAGAGCGCGGCTGCCGATCAACAAGGGCAAACTGGTCGCCAGCGCGGCGGCCACGCCGCTCAGCACATACAGCCCCAACCCCCACAACAGCGTGCGACGGCGCCCGCAACGGTCGACCAGCGCACCGGCGCCCAATTGCGCCAGGCCGAATGCCAGGATGAAGGCAGTCAGCGTCCATTGCACGCGCCCAGGCAGGCCACCGAGATCGACGGAGATCGAAGGCAAAGCCGGCAGATACAGATCGGTCGCCACCGTCTGGGTGGCCAGCAGCAAGATCAGGATCAAACTCACCGGCACCGCACGCGTTGGAGGACTGGTCAATTTCACCGGATGCTGCCCCGGGCAGAGTGCCTTGAAACGGCGGCAGTGCGCGTATTTTCTGGAGTGCGCATGTTGTTTCCCAAATCGATACGAAGGTTGCTTCTCAAGTCATGCCGGCCAACGCCTCACGCCATCGTCGAATGGCCCGCGCTGGACTGGCGCACCTGCAGGCTGCGCCGCAGCACCTGATCGGTGACCCACTTGGCACTGGCGTGGGCACGCTGCGCGACGACCTGCGGCGACAGTTGCAAGTAATCGTCGTTGGCCACTTCAAAACTGTAATCGCCGCGGTAGCCGCTGCGATCGAGGCGACGCAGCAAGTCTGATAACTCCTTCGAATGCGCGCCTTCGCCTGGAAACACACGCAAATGACGGGCCGTATCCATGCGTTCTTCGGCACTGCTGATGCCCGGCCACATGAAATCAGACAATTGCACCAGCGCGATTTTGTCGCTGGCAATATCGGCCAAGCCATCGGCATCGAGGCCACTGGCGAGCATGTGGAAGGTGTCGAGCACGATGCCAAGGTTGGCATGATCGGCCATCTCGACCACTTCCCACGCCTGGTCAGTGTGGTGCACATGACGGCCCCACGACAGCGCTTCAAAGCCGATGCGTACACCCAGCGGCACCGCCAGCGTCGCCAGTTTGGCCAGGTCGCGCGCAATCAGCGGCAACTCGCCGCTGGCATGAGCCGAGGTGCTGGAAGAGACCAGCAGCAACGGTGCACCGACTGCCTTGCAAGCCTGCAGCAAGTGTTTCGCAATGTCGAGCTTGTACTGATGCAACGAGCTCGATAATCCTTCATAGTCGCGCAATACTTGCAAAGCAGTCACTTGCATGCCGCTCGCGCGCACCACGCGCACTGCGTCAGCCACGCCGCCCGGATAGTCGGCCAGATCCGTGGCCCATAACGTGATTTGCGAAAAACCGGCCGCTTTTGCCGCCGCCAGCTTCGACTCCAGGGGCCCGGCCAGCGTGATGCTGTCGAGACCGAAATTGGACAGGTTCACAATGCCTCCAGCGCGCGAAACGCATCCGACGCCACGCCCGGCCAGCCGAACAGTTCGAGGTACAAGGGCGCTTGTTCGATCAGCATTTCCTTGCCCTTCTGAATTCGACAGCCGCGCGCCTGGGCTTCCACCAGCAAGCGGCTCATTTCAATTTTCATCCCGCAATCGGCCACGATGCACGATGGTGCAATCCCGTCCAGATCCAGCGGCAATGGATCGTCTGCATGCATGCCCAACGGCGTCGAATTGACAACCAGATCGTAGCCGGCTGCGCGCGGTGCGCCGATCGCAAATTCGATCTGCGGAAATGCCACAGCCAAGCGCTCGCGCAGCGCCTCGGCTTGCCCGACCCGGTTGTCAAAAATGGCAACATGGCCCATGCCGCGCGACGCCAGCGACTCGGCGATCGCGCAGCCGACACCACCGCTGCCGACCACCAGCGCCCGCCCCTTGGTCCAATCAAACGGCATGTCAAGACAGGTGCGGTCAAAAGCGCGCACGAAGCCTTCGCCATCGATCAAGTCGCCGATGACCGTCTTGCCATCAAGCGCCTTGTAGATCGCATTGCAGGCGCCGGCCAGCACGGCGCGCTCGGTCGGCTGATCGACTGCATCGACGCTCATTGGCTTGTGCGGAATCGACACGAAGATACCGCCCACGTTCTCCATCGCCATCAGGGTGCGTACGGCGGCGCTGTAATCTTGCGGCGGCACCTTCAAGGGAATCACGCGGGCATCGATGCCGTGCTGCATGAAATAGGCATTGAACAGCGCGGGCGCCTTGACTTGCTCGACCGGCCAGCCGATGACAGGGAAAATGCGCGTGGTACCGGAAATTTCAAGCATGCTGTTGCTCCAGATGACTGACGACCAGTTCAAAACTGACGCCGCCTTTGTATAGTTGGGTCAAGGCACCCTTTTCGCTCGACTGCACCAGAGCGCGATCGATGAAAACGATGCCGCGTTGTTTCAATTGCTGCACGGCGGCCAGCACATCGGGCGCGCCGAAGCCGACCCGGATCAATTGCTCGCCCCATTGCAAGCCGGCAGCTCCCTCGGGCGGCTCGACAAGTTGCAAATAAAAGCCATGGCATGGGCTTTCCAGCAACGTACCCTTGGGCAACACGCCGAAATAACGGCCTTCCGGCAGCGGCCGAAAATCCATCAATTGCTGGTAAAAATCGATCCATTCGGGCGCGCGGCCGGGTCCGATCGCTTGCACCACACCAAAGAAATGCAAGCCGGCCAGCGCCGGCGGGTGAACCGGGGCATTCGCGATCGGCTTGAAATCGACGTCGTAGATCGAAAAATCTTCACTGAAGCGGTCGACGAAATACAGGATCGAATCGCCCGCCCCGTGCACGCCGGGAATATTCAATTCCATCGCGCCGGCACGCGTCGGTATTGGCCAGGCCCCCATCGCGATCGCATGCTGGTAAGCAGCACCGGCGTCGCGCACGCGCAAAGCGATCGCACTGATCACCGTCGACTGCGAGTCCAGATCCGATTGCGGCAAGGCGCGCGGGTCGGCGTTGACGATCACATTCATGCCGCCCTGACGGTACAAAGTGACTTCGCGCGAACGGTGGCGCGCCTGTGCGACAAAGCCCATCTGTTCGAGCAAGGCACCCAGCGCCAGTGGCTGCGACGTCGCGTATTCGATGAATTCGATGCCATCGATGCCCAGCGGATTGTTCGGTTCCGGGTTCTGTTCTTGCGCGTTCATGGTGGTCCTTCACTCAAATGAATAACTATTATAAAAACATCGCATAGTGAAAAATAGTGCCAAAAATCACAAATACTGCGACAATCGCTCAGATGGAGCGATAATCGCACAATTAATCATAAAATGGGGGCCAGGTATGAAAAAGCTGCAATTGCTGGAGGTCGAGGTCGCCAAGCGCGATCTGATCGAGGGTCTGATCAAGGGCATCGATGTGATCACCGCCTTCAACGACGATGCGGCGCGCCTGAGCGTGACCGACCTGGCGGAAAAAATCGGTCTCAGCCGCAGCGCAGCGCGCCGCTACTTGCTCACGCTGGTCCACATCGGTTTGGCCGCAACAGATGGCCGCAATTTCTGGCTCACGCCCAAGGTATTGAACCTGGGCCGCGCGTATCTGGATTCGGCGCGCCTGCCGCGCGCCATCGTGCCCTTCCTGCAGCGCCTGACACTGCAACTGCAGGAATCGACCAATTATTCCGTGCTCGAAGGCGACGATGTCGTCTATGTCAGCCGCGTCAATGCGCCGCGCCTGATGACGACCAGTTTCGAGCCGGGTACGCGCTTGCCGGCCTACACGGCGACCGCGGGCCGGGTCTTGCTGTCGGCGCTGCCCGATGATCAATTGCACGCTTACGTGGAACGGGTCGAGCTGATCGCCTTTACCCACTTGACGCTGCTGGACAAAAAACAATTGCTGCACGAAGTGTTGCAAATCCGGGAAGATGGTTTCGCCGTGACAGAGAATCAGTATGAAGTCGGCTTGCGCGGTATTTCGGTGCCGATCAAGAGCCGGCGCGGCGTGCTGATCGGGGCGCTCAGCATATCGATGATGATTGCCAACAGCTCAAAAGCGGAAGCGATGGCCAAATGCGTGCCTGCGCTGCAGGCAACGGCCAACACGCTGATGCAATGGGTTTGATCAGCATGCTGGCGCTCGGCTGCAGTCTGCAACCGAATCAGGCCGCTTCGTTTTGCTGGGCTTGGGACGCCATCCGCGCCGCCGCATTCAACGCGCCATAAGCATCGTAATGGTCAGTGCGCTGAACCAGTTCGAAGAAAAAGCGATCGGCGTGATTCTCGGTGTAGATGTGAAAATAATCACCATCGGCCGAGCGATCGAACACGATGCCAAGCAGACGCATGCGATCAACCAAGGCGCCATCGAGGTCGTGGCGCGCGATCAAGTCGTCATAGTAATTGACTGAAATGGGGACAAATTGCACGCCCTGGCTGCGCATCTGGGCCACGGTGGCAAAAATGTCGCAGCAAGCGAACGCGATGTGGTGCACGCTGCCGCTGCCGATCGCTTCGATCACCCTGGCGGTGC
>CANFGA010000003.1 GCA_947446335.1 Oxalobacteraceae bacterium
AGCTGCGCGCAGCAGCGTCCGGGCTCAAGTCCCCTGTCGGAGACGAAGAATGAGGCTCAATAAAATAGGCTATTCGGTCGCGCTGTGCAGCGTTCTGGCCGGTTGCGGGACCTTGTCGCAGCAAGACAGTCCGGCGCCGTCCGGCACCTGGTTCAATCCGCCGTCCGATTATCCCGGCATCTGCATGATGTTTGCACCGGATGGTGCGCTGAAGTTTGATGGCGGGTTTGCCTTTTTCAATCCAGGGCGCTGGTCGCATGACGCTGCAGCCCAGGAAATGCGCATCGAATTGGGCGGCACCGGCGCCTTCCCGGCGCCGCTGGAAAAGGACATGAAGAAGACGAATCCGAAGACGCCGCATCAGGGCGATCTGCTGCGCTTCGACGCGGCAAAACGCAGCTTCACTTACCGGGTGCGCCAGGATACTGATGCGATCGATTTTGCTGGCTACAAGTTTTACCGCAACCGGCCTTGCGTGGCGGAGAAGTAGGTTTGCCGGCAAAAACCACCAGGCGGGAGATGGTGGCCGACGAGGGTGGCTGACGAGCCTGTCCCCTGGCAGCGGCATCCAATCGGTACCGTTCTACTTGTCCAGTTGCGTCACGATCTGGTGCGCGGCCGTCACTCTGGCGGCGACCGGGTAGTTCTTGTTGGCCAGGATCACGATGCCGATCTTTTTCGATGGGATGAATGCGACGTAGGCGGCGAAACCATTGGTCGAGCCGGTCTTGTTGATCCAGGCTGGCGCCGGTTGCGTCTGCTGCGCCTCGGGATTCACGCTGGTGGTGGGTGTCGCCTCCGTTGCCATCGCCTCCGAATTGCCCGCCAGCAGTTGCTTCAATGGCACCGGGTACGGATAGCGTTCCCAGACCAGCGCTTGCGTCATCGGGCCCGCTTGCAATTGGCCAGTCTGGGTCTCGAGCAGCGCGCGCTGCAAGGTCGGTCCCAGGTAGTTGATCTGCAGGTTCGCTTCGATAAAGCGGATCATGTCGCGCGTGCCCGATTTGATGCCATAGGTCTCGGACGCCAGCAGTCCAGCCTTCATCCTGATCGGCTCATCGTTCTTCGTGTAGCCCTGGGCGTAATTTCTGACCTGGCCTGGCGGCACGCGCAAATAGCTGTGCCGCATGCCCAGTTCGGGAAACAGCTTCTTTTCGAGCGCATCGTCAAAATTGAGCGACATGCTGCGCGCGGCGATCATGCCGAGCAATCCTATGCCGGGATTGGAGTAAGTGCGGTCAGTGCCGGGAGCAAAGGAGGGGGCGAAGTACTTGAAATACGTCATCAATTGATCGGTGTTGCCGATGTCGCTCGGTACTTGCAGCGGCAAGCCGCCGCTTGCATGGGTAGCCAGATTGAGCAAGCTGATTCGATCGAAAGCGCTGCCGCGCAGCGCCGGCAGATGCGAACTGGCGCTGTCGGACCAGGATAGCTTGCCTTCGATCTGGGCATGCGAGGCCAGCGTCGCGGTGAAGGTCTTGCTGATCGAGCCGATCTCGAACAGGCTCTCGTCGTTGATCGGTTGCCGCGTTTCCTTGTAAGCGACGCCGTATTCGTGGAAGTAGCGCTTGCCATCGATGGTGATGCCTACGGCCAGACCCGGAATGCCGTATTGCTGCATCAAAGGCGCGATCGCCTGATCCACCGTTTTCTTGATCTCGGCTTCGCTGGCATTGGCATGGCTGCTGGTGGCGAGCACGCAGCCGAGGATCGACAACAGGGATGTGAATTTCATGGGTTGAAGATTTCTTTCGATCTGAAAAATGATGGAGGGACTGTTTACTGCTGGCCCTGGATCAGCGCGATGCGGCGCTGCAAACGTTCGGCTTCCAGCGTGGCGCCGGCCTGTTCGGCGCGCAGCGCCTGCACGCCCAGCCAGGCCAGCAATGGCCGGCGCCATCCTTGGCCAGATGCGGTTGCGACGGCAAAATCGAGCAGTTCCGGGCTGGCGCGGCCCGTGCGCAGTAGCACGCTTGAGGCGACCAGGGCCGACAGCGGGTCCTCGATCTTGAGTGCGGCAGCGATCGCTTGCGCATCCGAAGTGGCGCCGGCGACAACGCGGTGCTGCTCGGGCAGCAGCGCCGCCTCTGGTGCGTTGGCCTTGCCGGCCAGATAGCGGGCATAGGCGCGCTCTGGCGCGCCGGCATCTTGCTGCAGCAGGTCAAAAGCGCGGCAATCCTCGAACACCAGGCTGGCAACCCGGGTTGCGCAGCGGATCAGCTCGATTCGCGCCACCAGATCGATCTGGCCGGTGCTGGAAAGTTGTTCGCGGGCGCGCTTGAATTCGAGCGCTTCGACCGGCGCATTGCCTCTGAGGTAAGCTTGCTGGAAGCGCGCGATCGAGCTTTGCGCATTCATTTGCCAGTCGGGTTGCACCTTGCCGGCGCAGGCGGCGAGCAAGGCCAGCATGCCCAGCGCCAGTACCAAGACCGGCGCCAGGCGCCGCGCAGTCGTTTTCATTTTCATGGCAGCTTGATCTCCGTGTCGCGCGCGAATGGCCATGTGCGATTGATCTCGTTGACCAGTTGCTCTATCTTGCGCAGGTTGATGTCGACGTCGGCGCGCAGCGCGCCCAGGTCGTTGGTGGCGACGCGGGCATTGGCGCCGACCGCCTGCGCTTCGACCAGCACGGCATCCATTTTCTTCAAGCTGCCGCGCGCTTCAAGCAGCAGCGCATTCAATTGCACGATCGTGGCCTGGGCGTCGGTCATTACCCCTTGCTGGCCGAACACGCGCCGGTCGGCATTGCCGATCAGGCTGTCGGCCTTGACGGTCATTCGGTCGACATTGGTCAGCAGCGCCGTTGCGCGTTCGACCAGCAGCCTGGCGCTCTTGTCGTCGCCGACCAGCATGCCGAGCGCGCCGCCGGGGCCGTTGAGCTTGCCGGTGGCTGTTTGCACGTTGCGCAGCGCCAGATCGAGCGCGGCATTGCTGGCGGTCAGCGCGGTCAGGTTTTGCACCAGTTCCTTGGCAGCGGCCAGCACGCGCGGGATTTCGGCTGTGGCGTCGCCGACCAGCAAGTTGCGCATCGCGCCCTCTTCTAGCGGCGGGTCTTCCGGTATGCCGGTGAAGGCGCGCAGGCGTGCTCCGCCAACGAGTGCGCGCTCGAGCGTGAAGATGCTGGAGCTGCGCAGCCAGTGCGCATCCTTTTGCGTGACGTCGACCACGACGCGGGCCTTGCCTTCGGGGCTCAGTTCGATGCGCCGCACGCGCCCGATCGCAAAACCGGAAAAGGTGACATCCATGCCGACCGTGACGCCGTCCGAATCGTCGGCCATCAGCACCAGTTTCTGGGTCGAATCGAAGGCGCCGCGCGCATACATCAGATACAGCACCGATCCGAACACCAGCACCCCGAGCAGGATCAGCAGCAGGGCGGCCTTGAATTCGGCATTCGGCACGACGCGCGCGGGCGCCTGGTCTGGCAACGGCGTGCCCGGTTCTGGCTGGTTGGTATCGGTCATGAGTTCCAGAGGTTGAGTAATGAATTAATAGTAATTGCCCATCAGCGAGCCCACTTCGACGATCAGGATCACCGAAAACAGGCGCACCATGTCGAGCAAGCCGTGGCTGGCATCGAGCCGGCGGCGGCGGGCGCCGTCATCGTACGACGAGGCCATCGGGATCAAAGCCACGGCCAGGCTGAATAAGAATACTTTCATCAGCAAGATGGTGGCCACGGCGGGATTGAAGATCTGGCCGACCACGCGCGTGTAGCCGGCCAGCGCCCACGGCGTGAAGCCATAGATCGTGATGTAAGCGAGCACCAGCGCCATCACGCAGCTGACGGCGGCCAGCAGCCAGACTGAAAACAGGCCGGCCAGCACGCGCGGCAGAAAATCATGCTGCAGCGTGGCGATGTCGGGTGCGCTTTTGCTGGCACGGTTGACGCGCTGCTGTGCAAATTCGAGGCCATCGGGCAAGGTGCAGCGCAGCGCGACAAAGGCGGCCGCCGTCAGCGGGATCAATTCCAGCACCAGCACCCGCACCACCATTTCCAGCGCATATTGGGACAAGCCGTAACTCAAGGCGGTGACCACGACGATGCGGATCAGCACCACGCTGATCAAGGCCGCCAGCACCGTAAACCAGAGCAAATTGGCATTCGAGGCCAGCACCAGTTGGCGCGCGATCGCCTCGCGGTTGCTGCGTTCATAGCTGCTCGGTGTCAGCAGCAGCGAAAAAATCAGCAGCGCAAAGCGCACGATGCGCCACCAACTGGCGATCCAGTCGCGCGCGCTGCGATTGAGGCGGGTCAGCAGCGATGAAAAGGGTGGCGATGGGCTCATGTTGCCATGGTAGCAGTGATCTGGCGCGATGGCTGTCCATGCTGCTACACTATCGACTGGAAAAACATCACGCAAGAGGCATGGCCATGGCAAAGAAGAAAGAAGAGCTGGATCCGGAAACGCTGGCGCTGATTCACTGGTGTATCGAAGTCGAAGGCTTCCTGGTCGCCGGCGGTGCCACGCAAGAGCAGGCCCAGGAACACATCGAAGATGAGGTGGAATGGTTCACCGATCTGTTCTACGATGGCTTGACGCCGGAACAGGCGGCCAAGGAAGCGCTGGCCTGAATTTGACAGCGTGCTGCTGCCAGCGAGTGCGCTTCAGGCGCGCAGCCAGCGCGCGAACGGCTTCAGGTCGACGCCTGCCGCCACATGCCAGACCTTGCGCGTCGCATCCCATTCGGCGCCGAGTGCCTTGGCATCGTTTTTTTCGGCGTACGGCACCTTCAGTTCGTGGCGGCTGGTCTGGGCGGCGCCGTTGCTGCCTCTGGTATTGCCAGCATCATTGACTGCTGCGCGCGCTTCATTGGTGGCCAGTGCGGCATTGGCGCCGGCTTCGATCGCGCCCAGTTTCATCTGTTCGATGAAGACGCTGCGCTGCGCTGCAGCCAGCGGTGAGATCAGGGTCAGGCGCAATCTGGCGCGGGTGGCGGCGACGTAAAACAGGTTTTCTTCCTGCTTGCGCCCGAACAGAGGATTGGGGAATTCCCCCGCTTCCAGGAACGGCAAGATCACGTGGTCGAATTCCTTGCCCTTGGCATTGGCGACGCAATCGAGCACGACTTGATGCTTGCTGCGGTTCTGGCTGGTGAATGCTTCGGCCATGCCCAGCCATTCGGAAAAGTCGCGCAAGTTCATCCCTGAGGCGGTGGCGGCGGCGATCAAGCCTTCTACCGATTTCGATACCACGCCCGCTTCGACCGGATGGACGTAGATGCGGCGCGCCAGCGTTTCCAGGTTGATCTGGCTGCAAATTTCACGCAGCACGGCGTCCGCTGCCATCGTAGGGGCCACGCCTTCGAGGTAGGCGACGGCGCTCGCAATGCGTTGTCCGGCGCCGCCCGAGCTGCTTCGCACCAACTGGCCGCTGAAGAAGAAGCGCAGCGTATCCGGGTCGCGCGCGATCATGTTCTGGGCTTCGAGCAGGTCTTGCTGTGTCATCTCGAGCTCGCCAAAGATGGCCAGCGCTTCGACGATCGCTTTGCGCACCGGGCTCGACTTGACGGCAGCCAGATTCTGCAGCGCGATCGCGATCATCCCGCGCAAAAACAGGATTTCCTCGCGCTGCAGATAGCCAGGCATGCCGGGAGTGCGATAGGCGATCCCGGCTTGCATCAGCGCATTTTCGATCGCCACCGACTGGTGCCGTTCGCGCACCAGGATCGCGCAGCCGTCCAGCGGCAATTTGTCGCGCTTCCACTGCGCGAGTGCTTCGATCACGCGCGACGAACATGTCGCGCTAGCACCGTCGTAATGGCTTTGCCGGATTTCGGTATGCAGCGGCAAGGCCGACTCGACATCCTTTTGCTTGAATCGGGCCATCGCATGGGCCAGGTGCGGGCCATGCCGGTAGCTCAGCGTGAGCCGGTAGCGCGCCAGCGCCGGATAGCTGCTGGCAAAGCGGTGCTGCAGGTATTGTTCGCTCGCGCCCAGCCTGGAGTGGATCACCTGGTCCTTGTCGCCGGCGCCCACGAAATAGCAGTCGGCAGCTTTCAGCAAGGCATTCAGGATACGAAACGTGGCTTCGTTCAAGTCGTGCAATTCGTCGCAGATGACCAGTCGGTAGGCTGGCAGATGCGCCTGCTCTGCGGCCTCGGCCAGGCTGCAAGCGAGGTCGTAGGTGGCGTCGAACGGTCCGCGAAACAGCGCCTCTTCATGGCTGCCCAGGCGGATTCGTTCATATTCGATGGTGGCCAGGTAATCGGTCAGCGGCACGTTCAGCGCAGCGGCAGCCTCGTCGTGCTCCAGGTCGCCCAGATCTTCTTGCTGCAGCGCCATCGTGGCCTTCAACTCCAGTTGCACGTCGAGAAACTGGCTGAGCGCGACGTGATGCGTCTTCAGATCCAGAAAGTCGTAGCGCGCGCCGTGCTGGCGTGCGACCTGAGCTATCGCCGCCAACGCGTATTGCTTCAATTGGCGCGCCTGAGTGCAGTGCCGGGCAGAGCCGCCTTCGCTTTGCGCCAGCACCTTGGCGGCGAAGTCTTCGAACGTCATGATGGCAATGCGCGCCGCGCTCGCTTCAGGGATGCCGATCTCGATCAGGCGCGCACGCATCACGTCGCGCGCCTGGGGGGTGAAGGTCAGCGCCAGGATCAGTTCCGGCGCGAGTTTGCGCGCCAGCGCTTCGCCGATGCGCAGCGCCAGCGTGGTCGTTTTCGCCGCCCCGGCATTGGCTTCGATCAGCACCACCTTGTCGCGCGCGAGCTGGATGCGGGTCTGCTCCTGGGTAGGAATCAGGCCGCGCGGGGTGAAGCGGGGCAGGTTGACGGGAGCGGCGTGGATGACGGGGTTCATGGGGCGATCAGGATGGAAAAGGCGCCCGAACGAGGCGAGCGCCGAGGTGGCGAGTTGCTGCTTGCTGGTTGCTGCTTACATTCGGGCTGCGATCAGTCGGGCTGCGATCAGTCGGGCTGCGATCAGTCGGCCCAGGATCGCGATGCCTTCGGCGATGCGTGCCGGCGGTACGGTGACGAACGACAGGCGCAAAGTGTTGGTCTCGGGCGCGTTGGCGTAGAACGGCGCACCGGGCACGAAAGCGACATTGTTGGCCAGAGCAACGTCGAGCAATTGCATCGCATCGATATGCGCGGGCAGCGTGACCCAGATGAACATGCCACCTTCGGGCCGGGTCCACTGCACGCCGACCGGAAAGTGTTGATTCATCGCCGCCAGCATGGCCTGGCACTGCTTGGCGTACAGCGTGCGGATGGTCGGGATGTGGCGCTCCAGAAAGCCATCCTTGACCACTTCGTGGACCACCATTTGCGTCAACTGCGAGGTGTGCAAGTCGGCCGCTTGCTTGGCTAGTTCGAGGCGGCGCGTCAACGGCAGCGGCGCCACCACGTAACCCAGGCGGATGCCGGGTGTGAGCACTTTCGAGAACGAACCCATGTGGATGACGCCGTTCGGGTTCATGCCCAGCATTTTCGGCAGCTGCGCGCCGGCATAGTTGAGCGCGCCGTATGGATCGTCCTCGATCAGGGGCAGGTTGTGGCGCGCGCAGGTCTCGACCAGCTCCTCGCGGCGCGCCAGCGACAGCGTGCGTCCGGTTGGATTCTGGAAGTTCGGCAGCGCATACAGCAGACGCGCACCAGGGGCTACCGGGTCCACCGATTGCGGCACCAGCCCCTCGTCGTCGGTTGCGACCGAGACGAACTCGGGACGGTAGACGGAAAACGCCTGCAGCGCGCCCAAGTAGCTCGGGGTTTCCACCAGCACGCGGCTACCTTCGTCGATCAGCACCTTGCCCAGCAAATCGAGGGCTTGCTGCGAACCGGATGTCATCAACACTTGTTCGGCGCTGATGATAGCGCCATCGGTCGACAAGCCGTCGGCGATCCACTGGCGCAGCGGCAGATAGCCGTCGCTGGGGCCGTATTGCAGCGCCACATTGCCGTTCTCGGTCAAGACCTTGTCGAAAGCTTGCTTCATTTCCGCTATCGGAAAGGTGGCGGGCGAAGGCAGGCCGCCGGCAAACGAAATCACTTCGGGCCGCGCCGAAATTTTCAGTATTTCGCGGATGATCGAGCTTTGCATTTGCTCGGTGCGCTGCGCGAAGCGCCACTCGATGGCGTGGGTCGGCGCAGCGTCCGGATGTTCAACGTGTTCAATTCTCATGCGATTCTCAAGGTGATGGCAAGCGCGCTTGTGGCGGCTGGAAAAAGGCGGCACTGGATCGGCGCCGCCTGCTTTTATGGCGTCAAAAAAGTATCAGGTTTACCACAAGTGCCGTTGTTATGCGATTTCGGCGATCAATTCGATTTCGACGCAGGCGCCCAGCGGCAGTTGCGCCACGCCGAACGCGGAGCGCGCATGCTTGCCAGCATCGCCGAACACTTCGCCCAGCAATTCGGAGGCGCCATTGGTGACCAGGTGCTGCTCGGTGAAGTCCGGCGTCGAATTGACCAGGCTCATCACCTTGACGATGCGCTTGACGCGCGTCAGGTCGCCGCCGCAAGCCTGTTGCAGCGTGCCCATCAGGTCGATGGCGATGTTGCGCGCGGCAGCGCGACCTTCTTCGGTCGTGACGTTCTTGCCGAGTTGGCCGACCCACAGCGCGCCAGCGTCATTTTTCGACAGGTGGCCCGACAGGAACACCAGATTGCCGGTTTGCACATGCATCACATAAGCGGCGGCAGGGGTGGCAGGCGCGGCCAAAGTGATGTTGAGTGCCTTGATTTTTTCGTAAACGGTCATGGTATTTCCAAAAGGGTGATATAGACTTTCATTGTACGTGTTGGCGGCCGCGCCGCCCACGGTGCATCGGTATTGCCGGACAAAAACTGGCAATCTTGGCGCAAATTCAACGGCGCACTGCCATCTTGCGACCGAACGCGACGACAAGCATGACCGCCAGCGCGAACAGCATGGTTGGCCATTCGAGCGCCTCGCCCAGGATCGCGCAAGCGCCCAGCAAGCTCAGAAACGGTTGCAGCAGCTGCACCTGGCCGACCCGCGCCACGCCGCCGAGCGCCATGCCGCGATACCAGAAGACGAAGCCGATGAACATCGACAATACCGAGACGTAGGCAAAGCCGATCCAGGCCGCCATGCTGGCGCTGGCCACGCCGTGCGGCCAGCCATGCAGGTAAAAATGGCCCAGCATCAGCGCCATCACCAATGGCGCCGACAGCACCAGCGCCCAGCTGATGACGGCCATCCCGCCCATGGTCCGGGCCAGTCGGCCGCCTTCGGCGTAGCCGATCGCCCCCAGCATGACGGCCCCCAGCATCAGGATGTCGGCCAGGTGCAAGCTGCCCCCACTCTGGCGCAGCGCGAAGGCGATCACCAGGGTTGATCCGATCATCGCCGCGATCCAGAAGCCCTTCGATGGCTTTTCATGGCCGCGCAGCGTGGCAAACAGCGCCGTTGCCAGTGGCAAGATGCCCACCAGCACCGCGCCATGGGCCGCCGGCAGCGTTTGCATCGCGATCGATGTCAACCACGGAAAACCGATCACGCAGCCCGCTGCGACCAGCGCCAACGGCAGCCAACTGGCGCGCTTTGGCAATGCGGCGCGGCGCAGACGCAGCCAGAGCCCGGCCAGCAGCGCCGCGACCAGGCCGCGCCCGAGCGCCACGAACGTCGGATCGAGTTCGGCCACCGCCATCCGGGTGAATGGCAAGGTCAGACTGAAAATGGCGACGCCGACCAGACCGAACAGCATGCCCTTGGCATCGTCAGACCAGGGTTGTGCACCCGGTACAGTGCAGAGATTCGGGACTGGCGGGGTAGTGTCATTCATCTGGATCTCCTGGTGGCATGGAACAGCTTGCCGGAGTATCATGAACGCAAAAACAAGTACAGTACCGGTACACTTGACCATATAATTTTACATACTGTAACGGCGAGATGACCAATACAAAGATGACGTTACCCGCTTCGATGGCGATGCTGTTCTCGCGCACGTGCGGCGATTCGCTCAGCGAGCAGATCGTGCGCGCGGTCGCTGCGCGCATCGACGACAAGATGCTGCGCGGCGGGGCACGGATGCCGTCGATTCGCCAGTTCGCAGCCACGCACGCCGTCTCGTGCTTCACCGTCGTGACCAGTTACGACAAGCTGGTGGCGAAGGGCTATCTGGAGTCGCGCCGCGGCGCCGGTTTTTTCGTGCGCGAGCGCTCGCCGCTCAATGTGCGCGCTAGCGAGCAAGCTGGCGCATCCCTTGAGCCTGCAGCGCAGCCGCTGGACGTGGTCTGGCTGATCCGCAACATGTTTCGCCAGGTGCCGCTGCCGATGGTGCCCGGATCGGGCTTGCTGCCGAGCGACTGGCTCGATGGAACAATGATCGCCGAGGCGCTGCGCGACATCAGTCGCCAGCACAGCCAGTTGCTGGTCAATTACGGCGCGCCGCAAGGCTTTTTGCCGCTGCGCCAGCAATTGCAGCTGAGCCTGGCCGAGCTGGAAATCGCCGCCACCCCGGAGCAGATCGTGACCACTGTCGGTGTGACGCAAGCGCTGGACCTGGTGGCGCGTGAATTCACCCGCCCCGGCGACACCATCTTTGTCGACGATCCGGCCTGGTTTTTGATGTTCGGCTCCTTTGCTGCGCTGGGTGCAAAAGTGATCGGCATACCGCGGCTGGCCGACGGTCCCGACCTGGTCCAGTTGGCGCAGATGGCGGCGCTGCACAAGCCCAAGCTGTATGTGATCAACTCGGTGCTGCACAATCCCACCTCGACCTCGCTGTCGGCGGCCAAGGCGTTTCAGGTGCTGCGCATCGCGGAGCAGCACGGCATCACGATCGTCGAGGATGACATTTATTGCGACATGCATCCGGGCGCTTTGCCGGCCACGCGCCTGGCCGCGCTTGACCAGTTGCAGCGCGTGATTTATCTGGGTGGCTTTTCCAAAACCTTGTCGGCCAATCTGCGCGTGGGCTTCATCGCCACCTCCCGAGAATGGGCGCAGCGCTTGGCCGATCGCAAGATGCTTTCCACGCTGACCAGCAGCGACATCGGCGAACGGGTGGTCTACAAGATCTTGTCCGAAGGCTTGTATCGCAAGCATGTGGCGCGCCTGCGCAGCCGTTTGGATGCGGTGCGCGGCAAGGCGGTGCGCCAGATGGAGCGGGTCGGGTTGAAAGTCGACCTGGCACCAATGGCTGGCATGTTTGTCTGGGTCGACGCCGGCTGCGATACCAATTTGCTCACGGAACAAGCGATGGCGCAGGGCGTGCTGCTGGCACCCGGCAGCCTGTTTTCGCCGCAGCAGTTGCCGTCGACCCGGATGCGGCTGAACGTGGCAACGGTGCAAGTGCCAGCCGTGTGGCGTTTCTTCGAGCGCGCGCTGGATGCTTCAACTGCGCCAAGAAAAGTGTGACTCGATGACGCTGTTGGCAGCGGCGGCGCACGAGACGCCGATCACCATTTTTGCATGCCAGCTTGTGCCCGCTGCGTTCGGCCACGCCAGGTCGATACTGTTCAACAAGACAATATTACGTTTGCCAATTGACGGCGCCCGGTCTTGTGCCTGAAAATTGATTGAAAATCAGATCCTGACAATTTCCAGTATAAAATTTAAAATCGAGCACCATGGAAAAAAATAATCATAAAAATGAGTTGTCTCTCACGCGTTACGTGGGTATCGCCGTGCATGAACTGCGTTTGAAGCACAATCTGACGATCGCCGATATTTCCGAGCGAACCGATATCAGCCGCAGCATGTTGTCCAAGATAGAAAACGGGCAAACATCGGCCAGTCTGGAGACGCTCTCGCGCATCGCCAAGGGACTCGGTGTCTCGATGTCATCGCTGTTTCGACAATACGATCTGCCCGAAGGAACTGCGCAATTGATCAAGAGCGGAGAAGGGATGGAAGTGGTGCGCCGAGGCACCAAGCGCGGCCATACCTACAATTTGCTGGCCTATGATCAGGGCCCGAAAAAACTGTTCGAGCCGTTCCTGATCACGATGAACGATGCATCGGAGACTTTTCCACTTTTTGAACACGCCGGCACCGAATTCATTTACATGCTGGAAGGCGAGATCGAGTATCGACATGGCACCGATCATTACCTGCTCGAAGCTGGTGATGCCTTTACCTTTCAAGCCGATATTCCGCATGGCCCCGAACGGCTGATCAAGTTCCCTCTCAGTTTCTTGTCCATTACCATCTATACCCCGGACAGCGACAACCATTGAGATACCCTGAAACAAGCCATCAATCGGGTTGAATAACGGCACCGATCGATGGCGCATAACCGAGCATGGCGGTCACCAGAGAACGCAATACTGGCAGCAATTGCGCCATGCGCTCTGGATCGAGTTCGAAGGGAGCTTGTTCCTGCATGTAGCAGCGCAGTCCCATTTCGAGTTGGACCGCATGGATATGCTGGTCCGGCTGGCCATAATGGCGCGTGATGTAGCCACCCTTGAAGCGGCCATCGGCGGCGTGCGTGAATCCGGTTTGCGCTTCCAGTTCGGCCACCAGCGCCGCGCGCAGTTCGGGCGCGCAACTGCTGCCCGAGGCGGTCCCGAGATTAAGATCGGGCAATTGTCCTTCGAACAGCCACGGCAGCACCGATTTGATGCTGTGGCCATCGAACAGGACGGCATAGCCGTGTTCCTGTTTCAGGCGCGCCAGTTCGGCTGCCAGGGCGGTGTGATAAGGCTGCCAGTAAACGTTGCAGCGGCGCGCGATTTCGACTGCATCCGGGGCCTGGCCCTCGCGATACAACGCTGCGCCCGAAAAGAAATGCGTCGGGCATAACTCGGTGTTGTTCGCACCGGCATACATCGGCGTGTTTTCAGGTGGCCGGTTCAGGTCGATCAAGTAACGCGAATGGCGCGGCACCAGCATGCTCGCGCCCAGCGCGCGCGTGAAATCGTACAGCGTTGCCAGGTGCCAATCGGTGTCCTCGACTTCGATGGCGCCGGGCACATAACGCGCCTGCTGATCCTGCGGAATTTCGGTTCCGACATGGGGCAAGCTGATCAGCAGTGGCACGCGGCCCTGGTGCAAGGTGTAAGTTGCTGCGGTCATCGTTAATTCTCCTTGTCAAAAACGTCAAATGGGCTCGATCTGGTGCTGGTCTTGTTGGCTCTTACAGCGCCTGCTTGCGGCGTGAGCACGTCCGCCGGCAAGCCGGGCATGACGCGGTGGATCGCCGGTCCGATCTCGTGTTCCAGCACCCATTGCGTCATGCGCGTAATCTCATCATCGAGGCCGCCGCACTCCTGCGGGCGGCTCAGCAAAAAGAAGTTGCGCCGCCCCAGTCCCGACGCAGGCAAGGGCAATACCGTCACCTGGTCCAGATAGTGGCGCGCTTGCCAAAGGCACAGCGGGGTGCTCAAGGCCCAGCCCAGTCCTGCTGCAACCATGCTCAGCAGCGGGTCGGTCGCATCGAATTCAAAACGGCGCCCGGCATGGATGCCCACATGCAGCAAGAAGCGCTCGATCTGTTGACCGATGACCGAGCGCTGGCTGTAGCGCACCAGCGGCAAGTCGCCGAGCACGCTTTCCAGTTCGCGCATGGAAGTCAGCTTGCGCAGCGCATGCTGGCGCGGAAAGACCGCGACCCAGGCTTCCGAAAACAGCGCGCGCTGGCGGATGCGCGGGTCCTTGATCTGGGTATCGGTGCAGATCGCCATGTCCAGTTCGCGCCCTTGCAACTGGGCGCTGAGCGCCGGCGTCAGACCGGACCACATCGCGATCTCGCGCGCCGAACCGGACAAGGCCCGAATCAATTCCGGTCCTATCGTCGCCGCGAATGAATCGACACAACCCAGACGCATGTGCTGATAATCCTGGCGGCTCATGGCCCGCAGCTTGTCGGTCAGAGCCCGGGCATCGCCGAGCAGGTCGTTGGCCAGTTCGAGCAGCACGTGCCCGGCGCGCGTGGGCGGCGCCGGTCGCACTTCCCGGTCAAACAATTGGATGCCGCAATCGTGTTCCAGCGCCTTGATCATCTGGCTCACGGCACTCTGGCTCATGCTTAGTCGCTGCGCCGCCAGCGCCATCGATCCGGCATTGCAGACGGTCACGAACACGTCCAGCGCGCGCAAGTCGGGCAAGGTGTTGCTTGGGTGGTCATTGCATGGTTTGGTCATCGGGTGCTCATTTGAATTCGATTGTGGGGTGCATCGGGTCAGATCGCCATTACATTACAAAAACTGAAGTTTTGCATTTGTTTTTGTGAAGTTGATCGGTGCTTGCGATCGGCATCCTATGCTTGGTCCATGTTCGATCCACTTTGAAAGAGATACATGGAAAACTATGACGCAATCGTGATCGGTGCCGGTGTGATTGGCAGTTCTGTGGCTTACCACTTGGTGAAATTCGGCGCTGGACGCGTCCTGGTGCTGGATCGCACCCAGATTGGTGCCGGAACCACATCGCAATCATCGGGCATCTTGCGTACCCATTACTCGGTCAAGGAAAACGTCGAACTGGCCAAGTCGTCGTGGGGCGTGTTCAAGAACTTTGCGCAGTATCTGGGCGATGAAGAATACTCGGCCGGTCTGGTCCAGTGTGGCTACATGATCGCCGCACCGGACGGTCCCAAGCTGGCCCCGCTGCGCGCGGCGCTGGCGGCGCAGCAGGCGATGGGGATCGAGGTGCAATTGCTGGACCAGCGCGCAGCGCTCGAGCGTTTGCCGATCGCCCGTCTCGACGATGCCGCGTTGATCGGCTATGAACCGGAAGCCGGCTTTGCCGATGCCTATCTGGTGGCGACCGGTTTTGCGCGCGCGGCGCGCCGTTTGGGCGTGAAGATCATGGAAGACGTCGAAGTGGAGCAATTGCTGATCGAAAACGGGCAAGTCATCGGCGTCGACACGTCGCAAGGGCGCTTCCTCAGCAACACGGTGATCAGCACCCAGAACATCTGGGCGCGCGATATCGAAAAGTGGACCGGCATCGCTTCGCCGGTCGCCGCCGAGCGCCATAGCGTGCTGGCTTTGGAAGGGCCGCAGCCCTACACCTTTGCGATGCCGGTCTTCAAGGATCTGGGCTCGCCCGGCATGTTGTATTGCCGCAGCTACGGCGGGAATCAGATGCTGGCTAGCGAAGGTACGGTCGGCGAAACCCTGGCGCAACCGGACAACGAGCAAGGCGATATTTCCCTCGATTACATCGTCGAAGTGGGCACGCAAGTGGCAGAGCGCTTCCCCAGCTTCGAGACTGCCGGCCTGGCCTCGTCCTGGACTGGCGTGTACGACGTCACGCCGGACTGGAATCCGGTGCTCGGTCGCTTGCATGATGTCAAGGGCTTGATCGTCGGTTACGGCTTTTCCGGACACGGCTTCAAGTTGTCGCCCGGTGTAGGACGCGTGCTGGCGCAGGAAGCGCTGGGTCTGGCGACCGATGTCGCGCTCGATCCGTATTCGCTGGAACGCTTTCGCAACGGCAAGATGCTGGTCGGTCAATACGGCCTCGGCGCGGTTTCTTGATTTCTTGATGGCGACTTCATTTTCTGGAGATGGACTCATGCCGATTCCGGTCATCGCGCTGCCCGGCCAGGGCGCGGCTGCATGAATATCCGCCAAATCGATGCCGGCTGGCGCACATTTTGCCTCGATGCCGTGACGCCCGAACCGTGGCGCAACGGCGGCGGGCTCACGCGTACCATCGCCACCAGCGCCGACCATGACGCCATCGTCTGGCGCGTGAGCGTTGCCGACATCACCCACGATGGGCCGTTTTCCGTTTTTCCGGGAATCGATCGCGCAGCCTTGCTGATCAGCGGCCAGGGCGTGTCCTTGGACGACGCCGGACTGCAGAATCGGCTGAAAAAACGGCTGCAAGCCGGCGGCGAGGCGGCGCAGTTCCCTGGCGAGGCAATGCTGCAAGCTACGCTCGATGACGGCCCGGTGCGATTGTGGAATGTGATGACGCGGCGCGGGCAAGCGCGTTGCACTTTGCAGCGCATCGACAACGCGGCAGTCGAACTCGATGGTGCGCCATGGATCTGTTTGGTGCAAACTGGCCGCTATCACTTGCGCCTCGCCGGCACCGAGCTTGGCCAACTCGATGCCGGCTGCGGCATCATCGTCGATATTGCCGCGCCGCATCTGCAATTGCTGCCTGCAGGATCCGAGGCCAGCTTGATCTGCACCCGCATCGCACCTGGGTCGTCATCTTCATCCTTGCAAGATGGCGGCCCGGGCTGAAAATCGGTCTCGATTTTCATCTGTCCGGTGGCGCGTATCCACCTCAAACTTTCAGCATGGGGCCTGTCTGGCGTCCGTCTTGCCAATCAATGGGCCCACCTCGTCGAGCTTGGCCCATTTTTTGCTATCTTTTTTGCAAGCTACGTCGACCGATGGCGCTGCGCCGGGAGTGCGCAGATCAGATGTTGGATCCCGCATCGGCAGCGGCAGGGTGCTGGTCGATCTAATAAAAATGACAATATAGTGAATCGCAAGAAATTTAGTTGACTTATTTTATATGTAAATGCATAGTGTTCACTAATGTTTCTTCTCAGTGAATATTGCCTTCTACATGAATCGGAGCGATGAAATGAACGAAGTTCAGGCACAAGCTTTTTTTGAGGAGCATCAGGTGAAGTTTGTCCTGGCACAGTTTGTCGATATCCATGGCGCAGCCAAGACCAAGGCGATCCCGGTCAAGCATTTCGGCGACATCTTGAAAAATGGCGCCGGATTTGCCGGTTTTGCGATCTGGGGCATGGGCATCGATCCGCATGGTCCCGACTACATGGCGGTGGGCGATCTGTCGACCTTGTCGCTGGTGCCATGGCAACCGGGCTTTGCGCGCATCGTTTGCAGCGGCCATGTGAACAAGAAGCCGCATCCAATCGATTCGCGTGTGGTGCTGCAAAAACAGGTGGCGCGCCTGCAAAAGCGCGGCTGGATCCTCAACACCGGGCTGGAGCCGGAATTTTCCCTGCTGCGCAAGGATGCGACGGGTGCCATCGCGCCATTCGATGCGACCGATACGCTGGCCAAGGCGGGCTACGATTACAAGGGATTGAACCGCAGCACCGGCTATCTGGAAACTCTGGTGGCGGCCTTGCAGCAGGTCGATATCGATGTATTCCAGATCGACCATGAAGACGCCAACGGCCAGTTCGAAGTCAATTACACCTATAGCGAGTGCCTGAAATCGGCCGACGATTTCGTCATGTTCAAGATGGCAGCCTCCGAGATCGCCAATGCGATGGGAATGATCTGTTCGTTCATGCCCAAGCCGTTCGCCAACCGGCCCGGCAATGGCTTGCATTTCCACATGTCGCTGTCCGATGGGGAATCGAACCTGTTCGCCGACAAGGACGATGTGCGCGGCCTGGGCTTGTCCAGGCTGGCCTATCACTTCACGGCCGGCTTGCTGGCCCATGCGCCGGCGCTCACCGCCTTGTGCGCGCCGACCATCAATTCGTACAAACGCTTGGTGGTCGGGCAATCTGTCACCGGCGCGACTTGGGCTCCGGCCTATATCAGTTACGGCAACAACAACCGCTCTTGCATGGTGCGCATTCCCGAAGGCCGGATCGAATTGCGTCTGCCCGATGGCGCGTGCAATCCCTACCTGGCCACGGCCGCGATGATCGCCGCCGGACTCGATGGCATCGATCGCGCGCTCGATCCGGGTGAACCGAACAACTTCAATTTGTATGACTTGTCTGCAGCGCAGTTGGCCGAACAAGGGATAGGCACCTTGCCGCAAAGCCTGTTTGATGCCGTCGCCGCGCTCGAGTCCGACCCGGTATTGTGCGAGCAATTGGGGCCGGTGGTCGCCGAATTTGCCCGGATCAAGAAAAGCGAACACAGCGACTACATGCGCCATGTATCGGACTGGGAAGTGTCGAAATATCTCGAATTGTTTTGAACCCGCCGAATCTGTGATTGAAAAGAAGGAGCAAGGAATATGTGTGGAATAGTTGGATTGCTGATCAAAAATCCGCTGATGCGCGCACAACTGGGCCAGTTGTTGATGCCGATGATGCTGGGCATGACGCAGCGCGGGCCCGATTCTGCCGGACTGGCGGTCTACACCGAGCGCGCGCAGGGCGGCTTGAAATACAGCCTGTTTTGCGATGTCGATGGATTTTCCTGGGAACGCCTGGGGCAAGATTGCGAGGCGCATTTTGGCAAGAAAACAGCGCTGGTGATTCAGGGCCAGCACGTGGTTCTGACCTGCGATCTGGCGCCGGAGTTGTTCAAGCAGTGGCTGAGCGCGCATGCGCCGCAAGTGATTTTTCTCTCTGCCGGCCACAGCATCGAACTGTACAAGGATATCGGCACGCCAGCCGAGGTCGCCGAGCGCTACCAGTTTGGCAAGCTGCAAGGCAGCCATGCGATCGGACATACCCGGATGGCGACGGAATCGGCCGTGACGCCGAACCGGGCCCACCCGTTCACGGCGGGCGAAGACTTTTGTCTGGTGCATAACGGCTCCTTGTCGAATGCGCATGACTTGCGCCGCAAGCTGGAACCGCAAGGCATCCATTTCGATACCGACAATGACACCGAAGCTGCCTGCCGCTTTCTGGAATGGCGGATGCGCGAAGGCGATGATTTGTCGGCGGCGATCACCCATGGTTTCGATGCACTCGATGGTTTTTATACCTTCCTGATCGGCACTGAAAATGCGATGGCGCTGGTGCGCGACCCGTTCGCTTGCAAACCGGCCGTGGTCGCGGAAACCGACGATTACGTCGCCATCGCTTCCGAGTTTCACGCTCTCGCGCATTTGCCCAATGTGAAAAATGCCACCATTTATGAACCTGCGCCCAAGGAAATTTACATATGGACAGTCTGAATTTCGATCTCAAAACCATCTCCTTGCGCGAAGTGAATCATTACTTGCACAACGATCTGGCCGGTAGCGGCGTGCAGCAAGTTCTGATCAGCAATCCCGATGGCGCCCACAACATTGCGGTCGGTTTGAACTTGCCAGTGGAGGTGATCATCGATGGCCATGCCGGCTATTACGCAGCAGGGATGAACCAGCATGCCAACGTGACCGTCACCGGCAGCGCCGGCACGGGCGTGGCGGAAAACATGATGAGCGGCACGGTCCACGTCAAGGGGTTTGCCTCGAATGCGGCGGGCGCCACGGCCAATGGCGGCTTGTTGATCATCGATGGCGATGCCGGCTTGCGCTGCGGCATTTCGCTCAAGGGCGCCGACATCGTGGTGGGTGGCTCGGTCGGCAGCTTTTCCGCCTTCATGGCGCAAGCGGGCAACCTGGTGGTTCTGGGCGATGCCGGGGAAGCGCTCGGGGACTCGATTTACGAAGCGCGGCTGTTCGTGCGCGGCGCCGTGAAAAGCCTGGGCTCGGACTGCGAACAAAAGGAAATGGGAGACGAGGAATACAGCGTCCTCGCCGATCTGTTGAAAAGATCGGGGCATGCCGATCTGAGCCCGGGCGAATTTCGCCTGTATGGATCCGCGCGCACCCTTTATAACTTCCACGTCGATAATTCAGGATCCTACTAATGAGCGACCATCCTAAAGTCCCACGCACGCCGCCGCGTTTCTCTGCCACGTTCACGCCCGATACGATGGCAGAAATCCGGCGCGCCGCGGCCACCGGCATCTATGACATCCGTGGCGCCGGCGCCAAGCGCAAGCTGCCGCATTTCGATGACTTGCTGTTTCTGGGCGCGTCGATCAGCCGCTATCCGCTCGAAGGGTATCGCGAAACATGCGGCACCGATGTCATCCTCGGATCGCGCTTTGCCAAGAAACCGATCCATTTGAAAACGCCGGTCACGATCGCTGGCATGAGCTTTGGCTCCTTGTCGGGCGCGGCCAAGGAATCGCTCGGGCGCGGCGCCAGCATCGCCGGCACCAGCACCACCACCGGCGACGGTGGCATGACGCAGGAAGAGCGCGGCCACTCGTCGGTGCTGGTCTATCAATACCTGCCATCGCGCTACGGGATGAATCCGGACGATTTGCGCAAGGCCGATGCGATCGAAGTGGTGATCGGGCAGGGCGCGAAACCGGGCGGCGGCGGCATGTTGCTGGGCCAGAAAATCACGCCGCGCGTGGCCAAGATGCGCACCTTGCCTGAAGGGATCGATCAGCGTTCATCGAGCCGCCATCCGGATTGGACCGGCCCAGATGACCTGGCCATCAAGATTGCAGAATTGCGTGAAATTACCGACTGGGAAAAGCCCATTTACGTCAAGGTCGGCGCTACCCGTCCTTATTACGATACGGCGCTCGCCGTCAAAGCGGGCGCCGATGTGGTGGTGCTCGACGGCATGCAAGGCGGCACTGCGGCGACCCAGGAAGTGTTCATCGAACACGTAGGGATTCCTATCTTGGCCGCGATCGGTCCTGCGGTGCAGGCGCTGCGCGACTTGAACATGCATCGCAAAGTGCAATTGATCGTCTCCGGCGGCATCCGCAATGGGGCCGACGTGGCCAAGGCGCTGGCGCTGGGCGCCGATGCGGTGGCGATCGGCACCGCCGCCTTGATCGCGCTGGGCGACAACGATCCGATCTACGAGGCCGAATACCAGGCGCTCGGCAGCACCGCCGGTGCCTATGATGACTGGCACGAAGGGCGCGATCCGGCTGGCATCACGACCCAGGATCCGGTGCTGGCGGCGCGCCTCGATCCGGTCAAGGCCGGACGGCGCCTGGCCAACTTTTTGTCCGTGATGACGATGGAAGCGCAAGTGATTGCGCGCGCCTGCGGCAAATCCCATCTGCACAATCTGGAACCGGAAGATCTGGTGGCGTTGACGGTGGAGGCGGCGGCGATGGCCAAGGTGCCGCTGGCAGGCACCGACTGGATTCCGGGCGCAGGAAAGTACTAGCCAACTGCGCAGCCCGGTGCTGCGCAATGTCGCTCAAGCAAGCATGTCAGGCAGCAGTGCTGGTGTGTTCCTGGATCGAAAACCGGTCAGAAAAATTCAATCGAGGATTGAAGCATGAAATTCATCACCGCTGTGATCAAGCCGTTCAAACTCGATGAAATACGCTCTGCTGCTGTGCGACTGGGCGTGCATGGGATGACCGTGACCGAGGTCAACGGTTATGGCCGCTACGAGGGCCACATCGAATTGTATCGGGGCACCGAGTACCTGGTTGAATTCTTGCCGAAAATTAAACTGGAAGTGGCGCTCGACGATGCCATCGTCGAGCGCTTCATCGAGGCGATCGAACTCAATGCGCGTACCGGAAAGATCGGCGATGGCAAGATATTCGTGCATGAACTCGTCGCGGTGGTGCGCATTCGCACCGGCGAAACCGGCAACACGGCACTTTAGCCAAGCAGCAATATAGACTAGGGGTAATCCAATGAAAAAATCGTATTTGCGCTTTCTGGCGCTGATCGCGCTATTGCTGGCATTCGGCTGTTCGACCTTCACTTTTGCCGCGGACGCTGCACCGTCCGCCCAGGCGCTCGCCGGCGTTGCAGCAGCGGCCGAGTCCGCCGCGTTGGCGCTCATTGCGGCGCCAGCGCCAGTCCCCAACAAGGGCGACACCGCGTGGATGATGATCGCCACCATCATCGTCATCCTCATGGCCATTCCGGGATTGGCGCTGTTTTACGGCGGGATGGTGCGCTCGAAGAACATGCTGTCGATATTGATGCAGGTATTCACGATCTTTGCGACGATCATCGTCCTTTGGTGCGTGTATGGTTATTCGCTGGCCTTCACCGAAGGCGGCCCCTTCTTCGGCTCCTTCGATCGCGTATTGCTGAACGGAATTTGGAATCCGGTCACCGCCTCATTTTCGACCGCGGCCACCTTCAGCAAGGGCGTGGTCTTGCCCGAGTTCGTGTTCGTCGTGTTCCAGGGCAGCTTTGCGGCGATCACTTGCGCCATCATCGTGGGCAGCTTTGCCGAACGGGCCAAATTCTCTGCCGTGATGCTGTTCAGCATCCTCTGGTTCACCTTCTCGTATGTGCCGCTGGCGCACATGGTCTGGTTCTGGACTGGCCCGGACATGATCAAGGATGGCGCAACGCTGGTCACCGAGGGCGCGAAAGCAGGGTATATTTTTCAAAAAGGCGCACTCGATTTCGCCGGTGGAACCGTGGTGCATATCAACTCCGCGATCGCCGGACTGGTGGGTGCTTATGTCATCGGCCCGCGCCTGGGCTACAAGCGGGAATCGATGGCCCCTCATTCCTTGACCATGAGCATGGTTGGCGCGTCCCTGCTCTGGGCCGGCTGGTTTGGCTTCAATGCCGGCTCTGCGCTGGAAGCGAACGATATTGCGGTGCTCGCGTTCGTCAATACCTTGATTGCCGCCGCTGCCGCCACGCTCGCCTGGCTTGCCGGTGAATGGGTATTGAAAGGCAAGCCTTCGATGCTGGGCGCCATTTCGGGTTCGATTGCCGGACTGGTTGTCATCACGCCGGCATGCGGCCTGGTCGGACCTGGCGGCGCGCTGGTCCTGGGCACGATCGGCGGACTGGTGTGCTTGTGGGGCGTGAATGGCTTGAAGCGCTTGCTGGGCGCGGATGATAGCCTCGATGTCTTTGGCGTGCACGGGGTCGGCGGGATCGTCGGCGCGCTGCTGACGGGTGTCTTTGCCGCGCCATCCTTGGGTGGCCAGGGTCTGTTCGATTACGTGACCAACAAGGGATCAAGCGACGCGTATTCGATTTTGTCGCAAGTGTGGATACAGGCGCAGGCGGTCGGGATCACGCTGGTCTGGTCGGGGACGGTCGCCTTTGTCTCTTACAAGTTGGTGGACAAGCTGATCGGTTTGCGCCTGACGCAAGAGCAAGAGCGTGCCGGCCTGGACATCACCAGCCACGGCGAGTCGGCCTATCATTCCTGACCTCCGGCTCCGATCCCTGGTTGGCTCCCGGATCGCGTCAGCTCCGACGCGATCCGGGATAGGCGCAGGCCGCGGCTATCGATAACTTTCTGACCATGACTTGTAATCGCCTTGATGATCCCCATTTGCAAAAAATCCGTACGATCAACAAGACAACGAGGCGAACATGGCTGGTACCGAAAAGCAAACCCTGGGTTTTCAAGCTGAAGTAAAGCAATTGCTGCAACTGATGATCCACTCGCTGTATTCCAACAAGGAAATTTTCTTGCGCGAGCTGATCTCGAATGCGTCCGACGCCGCCGACAAGCTGCGCTTCGAGGCGATCAACAACGATGCCTTGTATGGCAACGATCATGAATTGAAGATCAAGGTCAGCTTCGACAAGCAAGCGCGCACCATCACCATTTCCGACAACGGCATCGGCATGAGCCGCGACGAGTCGATCTCGCATCTGGGTACGATCGCCAAGTCGGGCACCAAGGAATTCTTTGGCAAGCTCTCCGGCGACCAGCAGCAAGATGCCGCCTTGATCGGCCAGTTCGGCGTGGGCTTCTATTCCGGCTTCATCGTGGCCGACAAGATCACCGTCGAGACCCGCCGCGCTGGCGCTGAGCCTTCCGAGGGCGTGCGCTGGGAATCGGCCGGCGAGGGCGATTACAGCATCGAGCAAATCGACAAGATCGGGCGCGGCACCGACATCGTGCTGCACTTGCGCGCCGATGAAGACGAGCTGCTCTCGAGCTGGAAGATCAAGTCGATCGTGCGCAAGTACTCCGACCATATCTCGCTGCCGATCGTGATGCAAAAGGAAGAGTGGGACGAAGAGAAGAAGGAAACCGTTGTTCAAGAAGAGTTCGAGACCATCAACCAGGCCAGCGCCTTGTGGGCTCGCAGCAAGAACGACATCACGCCCGAACAGTACGAAGAATTCTACAAGCACGTCTCGCACGACTTCGGCGCGCCATTGACCCACACCCACAACCGGGTCGAGGGCCGCAGCGAATACACGCAACTGCTGTACATTCCGGCCAAGGCCCCGTTCGACCTGTGGGACCGCAATAAGCGCGGCGGTATCAAGCTGTACGTCAAGCGCGTCTTCATCATGGACGATGCCGAGCAACTGATGCCGGCTTACCTGCGCTTCGTGAAAGGCGTGATCGATTCGAATGACCTGCCGCTGAACGTCTCGCGTGAAATCTTGCAAGAGTCGCGCGACGTGAAGGTGATCCGCGAGGGCTCGACCAAGCGCGTGCTGGGGATGCTGGAAGAATTGGCCAACGCCGACGAGCAAGAAAAGAAAGACAAGTACGCGACCTTCTGGAGCGAATTTGGCCAGGTGCTCAAGGAAGGCATCGGCGAAGACGCGACCAACAAGGAGCGCCTCGCCAAACTGCTGCGCTTTGCCTCGACCCACAATGACAGCGATGCGCAGATCAGTTCATTTGCCGACTATGTGGCGCGGATGAAGGAAGGCCAGGACAAGATCTATTACGCGACCGGCGAGAATTACAACGCGGCCAAGAACAGCCCGCACCTTGAAATTTTCCGCAAGAAGGGCGTTGAAGTGCTGCTGCTGACCGATCGCGTCGATGAATGGATGCTGTCGTTCATCCAGGATTTCGAAGGCAAGGAGCTGGTGTCGGTAGCCAAGGGTGGCCTGGATCTGGGCACGCTGGAAGACGAAGCCGAAAAGAAGGAGCATGCAGAAACGGAAACGTCCTACGCTGATCTGGTGGGCAAGATGAAGGCAGCGTTGGACGGCAAGGCCAAGGAAGTGCGCGTCACATTCCGCCTGACCGATTCGCCCGCTTGCCTGGTGGCCGATGAAAACGAATTGTCGGGCAATCTGTTGCGGATGCTGAAAGCGGCTGGCCAGAATGCGCCTGAATCGAAGCCGATTCTGGAAATTAACCCGAATCATCCTTTGGTGACGCGCCTGAAGTACGAAGACGCCGGCGAGCAATTTTCGAACTGGTCGCACATCCTGTTCGATCAGGCGCTGCTGGCTGAAGGCGGTGCGCTGGCTGATCCGGCCGCTTTCGTCAAGCGCCTCAACGACATGCTGCTCAACACCGCAGCGAAGTAACTCCGGCATTGCCTGACGGGGCCGGCGCATTCCTGGACACGGGAGCGCGCCGGCCCTTTTTTGCATCTGGCCTTCGATGATGCAAGGCGCAGCCAACTGGCTGAAATTATTTTTCAAAAAAGTCTCAAGTTGGTGCCGCGCTGGTCGTAAAAGAAAAAGATAGCGTGTAATCCGGTCTTTTCAAATAACTGCTCCAGGTCTTGCCGTGCGAGTTGCCATATCGAGAACGACCATGCAGTCATCTGCGTAGGCGAAGTCGTAGTTGCCTGACAATAAGTATTTGGTCTTTCTGTCATTTTTTCATCGCGCTGCTCGTGTATGACGGCAACCCCATCGTATCTGTCAGACAAACACTGACGCTCAAGTGCGCCATATTCCGATAAAAAATACAGCAAGTCCCCTATTTCCTCAAAATAATATAACCCTCAGAATGGGCACCACTGGTAAAGCCGTACAGAGCCAGATTGGAATTGGACAAGGGGATGAAAATGACTGCTAACGATATGATGGCCGAAATTCGGGATGCCAATTTAAGCTACTTGATGCTGGCTCAGCAGATGATTCGTTCCGATAAAGTGACTGCCATATTTCGTCTGGGTATCGCTGCCGAGATCGCCGACCTGATCGAGGGCATGAGCAACGCTCAAATCCTGAAGCTTGCGAGTGGCAACATGATGCTGGCGCGCTTCCGTTTCGATGACAGCGCCATCTTGTCGATGCTGACGAACTACAACAAGGACCGCGTGCTGGCACTGTCCCACGCCGCCATCCTGATGGCTGGTCAAGCCGTAGAAGAAATCGTTTAAATGGTGGCAGCGCCAATTCCATCGTCCGGAGTTCATAAAATGGCCAAAAAAAGTGTGGTGTCCGAGGCGCAAGAGATCCGTCTTGCGATCGAACTCATCTTGCTTGGTGCCCGTTTGCAGTTGCTGGAAACTGAAGTCGGTCTCTCGCGCGAGCGCTTGCTGAAGCTGTACAAGGAGTTGAAAGGCGTATCGCCTCCGAAAGGGATGCTGCCATTTTCGACCGATTGGTTCATCACATGGCAACCCAACATCCATTCTTCGCTGTTCATGAACATACACAAGTTCCTGATCGATCACGCCGGTGCCAGCGGCATCGAAGCGGTGATGAAGGCCTATCAATTGTACCTCGAGCAGATGCCGCCGGAACCGGGGCAGGAGCCGGTATTGTCGCTGACGCGCGCCTGGACCCTGGTGCGATTTTTCAGCAGCAAAATGATGCAAATGACTGCCTGCGGCAAGTGCCATGGCAAGTTTGTCGTCAATTGCCTGGATCTGCACACCGACTATGTTTGTGGTTTGTGCCACATGCCTTCGCGCGCCGGGAAAACCAAAAAATCGAAAGATGCTGATGCGGCCAGGCTGCTGGCGGCGTGAATTGTAGCGCAGCAAGCTGAGCATGAGTCCCGCTCGCATGCTGCGTGTACCTGCGGTGAAAGCCGCGCTGATCCAGTTGCTTGCATTGCTGCCGATGGCGGCGATCGCCTGGTTGCTGGCGCGCTCTGGCATGGCGCTGTCGGTCACCATGATCGCTCTGCTGCAAGGGGCGATTGCTGCCTTGATTACCTGCAAGGTCAATCTGGCGCCCTGGTGGCGTGCAATCGAATTGCTGTTTCCACTGGCATTGCTGGAAATGCATGCGTTGCACCTTCCGCCGGTCATTTTCCTGCTGCTGTTTGTCTTGCTGCTTGGCATGTACTGGTCGACGTTTCGCACCCAGGTCCCGTTTTATCCTTCCTCGCCATCGGTCTGGAATGCGGTGGCGCAATTGCTGCCGCAGTACCCGGTGCGCCTGATCGATATCGGCAGCGGTTTGGGCGGCCTGGTGCTGTCGCTGGCGCGCAAGCGTCCTGATTCGGCATTTTTCGGGATCGAACTGGCGCCGCTGCCCTGGTTGTTCAGTTGCCTGCGTGCGCGGTTGGCGCACAGCACGGCGCGGTTCATGCGCGGCGATTACGAGCGACTCGACTTCAGTGCTTACGATGTCGTGTTTGCTTATTTGTCGCCGGCGGCGATGGAAGCGCTGTGGTGCAAGGCGCAAAGAGAAATGCGTCCTGGAACGATGCTGATCAGTTATGAGTTTTTAATTAACGCCAGGGCGCCGGATCAAGTCATCGCTGTTGTACCTTCGGCAGCATTGCTTTACGTATGGCATTTTTAATGCCCTCGGCTGGTGTATTTGCTTGCTAGGTGACCTTTCTCGCGTTATTGTGGGTTATTATTTTTCCTGACGAAAATCGTGTATTTTTTATCGATATTCGGGTGCTGAACGCCGTTTGGCAGGCGCAGATTTTGCACTGCACATTGCGGCCTGAACGCCCGGATTCCGGCCTCTTTCTTATCTTCGGAGTCAGCGCTTTTGTTAGTTATTATCGGATATGTGATTGTGTGCGCCTCGGTCTTCGGCGGTTTTGCGATGGCCGGCGGACACTTGGCGGTGCTGTTCCAGCCGCTCGAGGTGCTGATGATCGCCGGCGCTGCGCTGGGCGCTTTTTTGGTCGGCAATAATGGAAAATCGATCAAGGCAACGCTGAAGGCGCTGCCATCGGTGCTGAAGGGGTCGCGTCACACCAAGGCGCTGTACATGGAGTTGATGTCGTTGCTGTTCGATGTGCTGAGCAAGGTGCGCAAGGAAGGCTTGATGTCGATCGAGGGCGACCTTGATACGCCACATGAAAGCGCGTTGTTTGGCAAATATCCTGGCGTGCTGGCGGATCATCACATCATCGAATTCATGACCGATTATCTGCGCCTCATGGTATCGGGCAACATGGATGCTTTTCAGATTGAAAATCTGATGGATAACGAACTCGAGACCCATCATCACGAAGGTTCAGTGCCAGCTCATTGCATCGCCAAGGTGGGCGATGCGTTGCCGGCGTTCGGCATTGTCGCAGCCGTGATGGGGGTGGTGCACACGATGGAGTCGGTCGGCATTCCGCCCGCTGAGCTCGGTATTTTGATCGCCCATGCGCTGGTCGGCACTTTTCTGGGGATTTTGCTCGCTTACGGCTTCGTCAGTCCGCTGGCGAGCTTGATGGAGCAGAAGCTGGAAGAGTCGGGCAAGATGTTTCAGTGCGTCAAAGTCACGCTGCTGGCCAGCTTGAACGGCTATGCGCCGGCGCTGGCGATCGAGTTCGGTCGCAAGGTGCTGTATTCGACTGAGCGGCCGACCTTTGCCGAACTGGAAGATCACATCAAGAAATCCAAAACAAAATGACCGCAATGGCACAAGAAATTCGCTCCAGGCAGGCGTTGCATGATGTTCATGGTTAGGAATTGCGATGGCGGATGAGGGCCTGCGGCCAATTA
The DNA here is from genome assembly GCA_947446335.1 of Oxalobacteraceae bacterium. Lineage (GTDB taxonomy): Bacteria > Pseudomonadota > Gammaproteobacteria > Burkholderiales > Burkholderiaceae_D > Janthinobacterium. The sequence goes on from CANFGA010000003.1 coordinate 28,147, forward strand.
TAGTCAAGCGCATCAAGAAGGTCAGCGGCGGGGGCCATAGCGGTGGCGCCTGGAAGATTGCGTATGCCGACTTCGTGACCGCGATGATGGCGTTTTTCTTGCTGATGTGGTTGCTCGGTTCGACTGCGAAGGGCGATTTGAGCGGCATTTCCGAGTACTTCCAGACGCCGTTGAAGGTGGCGATGGCGGGCGGTTCCGGCAGCGGCGACAGTTCGTCGATTCTGAAGGGTGGCGGCACCGATCTGACGCGCAAGGAAGGCCAGGTCAAGAAGGGCTCGAACCCGATGTCGAATCAGCCCACCAACTTGCGGGCGGCCAGGGAAGATTTGGAGCAACAAGAAAAAATACGTTTGAAAGTATTGAAAGGAAAAATCGAAGCCACGATCGATGCCAATCCTACCTTGAGAAAATACAGGAAGCAGATGTTGCTCGACATTACCAGCGAAGGCTTGCGCATCCAGATCGTCGATGAGTTGAACCGCCCGATGTTCGCGATGGCCAAGGCAGAATTGCAGCCTTATACGCGCGAGATATTGCACGCGATCGGCATCGTGCTCAACGAGGTGCCCAACAAGATCGGTTTGTCCGGCCATACCGATGCGACGCCTTACTGGAGCGATGTCGGTTACAGCAATTGGGAATTGTCGGCCGATCGTGCCAATGCGTCGCGCCGCGAGCTCATCAGCGGCGGCATGGCGGAGGACAAGGTGGTGCGCGTGGTGGGGTTGGCTTCGGCGGCTCATCTGGATCGGCAGGATCCGTTCAACCCGATCAACCGGCGCATCAGCATCATCGTGATGAACAAACGCACCGAAGAAAATGTCTTGCGCGACGACATGGCAATCGACGTACAAGCGAGCCCGGCAGTTGATAGCGCTGCGCCGGGCAGCGCTCCAAAATAAAAAGATGCAGGGCCGACAAGGCGCACCATTTCTGATGAAACGAGACTCTCGATGAAACCAAAGAAGTCACTGGGCTTGCATGTGAAGCGCCTGCTGTCTGGCGTAGCCCAGCATGGCGCATCGCATTTGACCGAAGTTGAAACCGATCTGGTGCAGATCGGTTTGCTGCTGGAAGTTGCGATCGAAAAATTATCATCCAACTTCATCGCGATTCACGCCGCTGTCAGCGTGCAGCAGGACGTGATCGATGTCTTGCTGTCGGGCGCGTTGCCGTCGCAGCAGCAACTCGCCCTGCTCGCCAGCACGGAGCATGAAATCGACAAGAACGTTAATGCTGCCGTGACCAGCATGCAATTCCAGGACATGACCAGTCAGTTACTGGATAGAAATATCAAGCGCGTGACCGGCTTGCGTGAATTTTTGACGACGCTTGGAACCTACGGTGTCCGCATGTCGCCCGAGAGCGAGGATCAGGAAATCATCGCAGTGCTGACCGACATGCGCATGGCGCTGGCGGTTCAGAGCGTTCAATTGCGGGGTGCGCTGCGCAAGGCGGTCAGTCAGCAGCATTTGGAAAGCGGCGACATCGAGCTGTTTTAATGTCATTGGTCTGTAGGATAATCGGGGCATGGCCCCGAAATTGAGAATGGTGGAAGAAAGATGGCTAAAACAATACTTTCCGTCGATGATTCAAGCTCGCTGCGCCAGATGGTGGCGTTCAGTTTGAAGGCAGCGGGATATCTGGTGGTGGACGCAGTCGATGGCCAGGATGGGCTGGACAAGGCACAACTGCAAACGGTGGATCTGGTCTTGACCGATCAAAACATGCCGCGCATGGATGGATTGCAGCTGATCAAGGCGCTACGTCAGTTGCCTTCTTACCAAAAAGTGCCGATCCTGATGCTGACGACCGAGTCGTCCGACGAGATGAAGTCGCAGGGGCGCGCCGCCGGTGCCAATGGCTGGCTGGTCAAGCCCTTCGATCCGGAGCGCTTGATCGAGGTAGTCAAGAAGGTGATCGGCTGAGCGTGAGAGCCGTAATGGGATCGCAATGATGCTAATCGAAATGGACGGAGTCTCAACATGAGCATCGATATAAGCCAGTTTTTCCAGGCCTTTTTCGATGAGGCCGAAGAGTTGCTGGCTGAAAAAGAGCGGCTGCTGCTGGCGCTCGATCTGGCGGCGCCAGGCGCGGAAGACTTGAATGCGATTTTTCGCGCCGCGCATTCGATCAAGGGCGGCGCTTCGACATTCGGCTTGACCGACATGACCGAAGTGACTCACGTGCTCGAATCGCTGCTCGATCGCATACGCAAGGGCGAGATGGCGTTGACATCGGAGCATGTCGATGCCTTTCTGGCTGCCAAGGACGTGTTGAAGATGCAGCTCGACGGGCACCGCCACGGCGCAGCGGTGGATCGGGACGCGGTCGCTGACGTGCGCATGATGCTGCAGGCGTTGTCGCAGCAGCACGCATCGGCCACTGTCGCCTCTGATAATCATGCGTCCAGGTCTGGCCTGGCCGGGGTGCTGGCGTGTTACCGGCTCGAATTGCCGCGCATGCAACAGCGCGAAATCGAGGCGCTGGCTGCCGAACTCGGGCTGCTCGGCCAGGTGGCGCTGGAGCCGCTCGACGACGGGCGCCATGCGATACAAATCATCACGCATGAAAGCCTGGACGATATCGTCGCGATCTGTTCTTTCGTCGTCGATGCGGCCGACATCAAGATCGTGCAAGTGCCAGTGCCGGTCGACGCGCTCGGGCGCGCCGCGTTGGAGCAGGCGCAGGGCTACGGCTTTTTCGATCCGCTGCCCGCTGGCGCGCCAGTCGATGCCGATGCCGCACGCGGCTACGGGTTCTTCCAGCCGCTCGAGCAAATCCGCTCGGCTGCCGGATTGACTGCCGAGCCCGATTCGGACAAGAAGATCAGCGCCAAGCTGGACAAGGCGCAGGACAAGGGTGGCGCTCACGGCGCCGAATCGTCATCGATCCGGGTCTCGGTAGAGAAGGTCGATCAATTGATCAATCTGATCGGCGAACTCGTCATCACCCAAGCCATGATCGCGCAGCGCGCCGACAGCCTCGATCCGATGCTGCACGAGCGCTTGCTGGGCAGCGTCAGCCAATTGACCCGCAACACGCGCGACTTGCAAGAAGCGGTGATGTCGATCCGCATGATGCCGATGGATTTCGTGTTCTCGCGCTTTCCGCGCATGGTGCGCGACCTCGCGGCCAAGCTCGGCAAGAAGGTCGATTTTGTTACCAGTGGCGCGGCCACCGAACTGGACAAGGGATTGATCGAACGCATCGTCGATCCGCTCACGCATCTGGTGCGCAATAGCATCGATCATGGCATCGAAATGCCGGCCACGCGCCTGGCCGCCGGCAAGGCCGAAGCGGGGCGTCTGTTCCTGTCGGCCAGCCATCAGGGCGGCAATATCGTGGTTGAAGTATCGGATGACGGTGGCGGTCTGAACCGCGAACGGATCCTGGCCAAGGCGCTCGAAAATGGGCTCGACGTCGCCGACGACATCAGCGACGATGACGTCTGGCAACTCATTTTCGCACCCGGCTTCTCGACTGCCGACATCGTCACCGATGTCTCGGGGCGCGGCGTGGGCATGGATGTTGTCAAGCGCAACATCACGGCCATGGGCGGCACGGTGCAGATCCGCTCGGCCAAGGGCTTTGGCACAACCATTTCGATTGCCTTGCCGCTGACGCTGGCAATACTCGATGGCATGTCGATCCGGGTCGGCGAGGAAGTATATATTTTGCCGCTCGGCTTCGTCATCGAATCGCTGCAGCCGGTCCCCGCCGACATCAAGGATATCAGCGGCCAGGGCCGGCTCGTTCGGGTGCGCGGCGAATACCTGCCTTTGATCGCACTGCATCAGATCTTCGATATCGCACCGCGGTTCACCAACCCGTGCGAAGGCATCGTCGTGATTCTCGAAACCGATGGCCGCAGGGCTGGCTTGTTCGTCGATGACCTGGTCGGCCAGCAGCAGGTCGTTGTCAAGAATCTGGAGTCGAACTACCGCAAGGTGAATGGCATCTCCGGTGCCACCATCTTGGGTGATGGTGGCGTATCGCTGATCCTGGACGTGGCTGCACTGATACGCTCTTCGCGGCAACTTGCCGATGACAACATTTTTTAAAAATAAAAGGAAACCATCATGACCTTGCAAAATTCAGCAGCAAAATCAGGCGACGATGCCGCCGGCCAGGAATTCCTTGCCTTCACGCTCGGCTCCGAGGAGTACGGCATCGATATCTTGAAAGTGCAGGAAATTCGCGGCTACGAAGCGGTGACCCGGATCGCCAATGCGCCCGCTTTCATCAAGGGCGTGATCAATCTGCGCGGCATCATCATTCCCGTCATCGACATGCGCATCAAGTTCAACCTCGGCAGCCCGGTTTATGACCAGTTCACCGTCGTCATCATCCTCAACATCGGCGGGCGCATCATGGGCATGGTTGTCGATAGCGTGTCCGACGTCACCACCTTGACGTCCGATCAGGTCAAGCCGGCGCCACAAATGGGTACCGCGTTCAACTCCGATTACCTCGTTGGCCTTGGCACCATCGATGACCGGATGCTGATCTTGCTCGACATCGACAAGCTGATGTCGAGTTCTGAAATGG
>CANFGA010000004.1 GCA_947446335.1 Oxalobacteraceae bacterium
CCCCATTTACGGCTCTGTGACGCCCGTTTCGGGCGCGAAGAAGGCGATCACGTCGGCCTGCAGGCGGGTGCGCTTGAACGGCGGCAGGCTTTGCCAGATGCGCTTGCCATAGGGCTTGCTGATCACGCGCGGGTCGCACAGCATCAGCACGCCGCGGTCGGTTTCGTCGCGGATCAGGCGTCCGGCGCCCTGCTTCAGGTTGATGATCGCCTCCGGCAGCGAGTGATGCATGAAGCCATTCAAGCCCTGCCGCTCCATGACGGCAATGCGCGCGGCCAGCACCGGGTCGTCGGGCGGCGCGAACGGCAGCTTGTCGATGATCACCAGCGACAACGCATCGCCGCGCACGTCGACGCCTTCCCAGAAGCTCTGGCTGCCGATCAGCACCGCATTGCCGGCAGCGCGAAACTGGTCCAGCAATTCGGTGCGGCCACGCTCGCCCTGCACCAGCAAGGGGAAAGGCAAATTGCGCTTGGCAAACTCATCGCGCAAGCGCTCGGCGGCCCGATTCACAGCCCGGATCGTCGTGCACAGCAAGAAAGTGCGCCCGCCAGCCGCCTCGATGATCGGCAAAGCGCAATCGACGACAGCGTCGGTGTAGCCCGGCGCATTGGGCTGCGGCAGATTGGGCGGCACGAACAGCAAGCCCTGCTGCTCGTAGTTGAAGGGGCTCGGCCACGATTGCGCCGGTTCATCCCCCAACCCCATCTGCGATGCGAAATGCTTGAAATTGTTCTTCACCGCCAATGTTGCCGAGGTGAAAATCCAGCTGCGCGGCACGCCTTCGCGCTGGCTGTTGAAGATCGGCGCGATCGACAACGGGGTCTGGTGCAATTGCAGCGACGACGAGAAGGCCTCGACCCAGAGCACCGCTTCCTGGCCTTCGACCACTTTCGCTTTCGGATCGAATTTCCAGGCTTCGAGTTGCTGCGCCAGTTCGACTGCGCGGGTACGGCATTGTTCGAGCGTCTCGGCGCGCTGGGCCTGGGTGGCCAGCAGCGCGATCATGCCGTCGAGTTCATCCTTGAGCGTGGCCAGCGCCGGGAAAAAGTCGGATGACGGGGCGATCTGCGCCAACGACAGACGCACGATGTCTTGCGGGAATGTCAGGCGCAGGTCGCGCGCCGCCTTTTCGACGACACTGACCACCTTGCCCCAGTCAGCCCCGCCGCGCGCATGCACCAACCCTTCGGCCAGCACGTCGCGGCACAGTTCGAGCACTTGCGAGGTCGATATCGTGTTGCCGAAAAAGAGCGTCGCGGTGTCCGGCAATTGATGCGCTTCGTCGAAGATGATGGTATTGGCCGACGGCAATAGTTCGGCCACGCCGCTGTCTTTCAAGGCCACATCAGCAAAGAACAGATGGTGATTGACGACGACGATGTCGGCTTGCTGGGCTTCCTTGCGCGCCTTCATCACGAAGCAATCCTGGTAATACTGGCATTCTGCACCCATGCACGTGTCGCGGGTCGACGTCACCAGATTCCAGATCAGCGCATTTTCAGGCACCTTCGCCAGTTCGGCCTTGTCGCCCGACGTGGTCATCTTGATGAAGCGCGAAATTTCGCGCAGATGGCCGATATCGTCGCGCGAGGTCAGCCGTCCGTTTTGCAGCGTGCGCTCCAGATGGTAATGGCAGACATAGTTCGAACGCCCCTTCAGCAGCGCCACCGAGACTGGCGCCTGCAGCGCGGCGCGCACGGTCGGAATATCGCGCAAGAACAATTGATCCTGCAAGTTCTTGGTGCCGGTCGAAACGATGGTCTTGCCGCCCCACAGCAGGGCCGGTACCAGATAGGCAAAGGTCTTGCCGGTGCCGGTGCCGGCTTCCGCGATCAGCGTCTTTTGCTCGAAGATCGCTTGCGCAACCGCTTTCGCCATCTCGGTTTGCGAGGTGCGCGGGCGATAGCTGCCCACCGCGGGGCCGAGCGGGCCGGCAGCGCCGAACAGGCGCTCGATTTCTTCGTCGTGCCGGCCAGGCGCTGCAACGGGAGCAAGGGAGGGGGACGTGCTATCTGCTGGTTCGGTCAAAATAGGCTTAACAAAATAACGTGATTGAGGCGAAAATCTGCTCAGGCCGGTACATCCGGCACTAATTGCATTTTAAGCAATGTTATGTAATCCTTCAACTGCAGCTTGCGCTTCTTCAAGCGCCGCAACTGGAGCTGATCGTGATGGCCATCGAGTATCAACAACTCGATCACGACATCGAGATCGCGATGCTCGACATCGAGTTCGATCAGACGCAACTGGATTTCCTGGGGATCTCTCATGGGTCTCTTCCGACAATTTTTGAAACATCAACAGTTTAATCGACGTGCCTGCGCCGATCAAGGCTCACCGGCGAGCGCTACTGGCAGTCAAGGCTTCTTGGCCGCTGCCTCAGCCTCGCGCGCAGCCTGTTTGGCGGCGATTTCACGCTGCCTTTGCAGCGCTGCAGCGCGCTTTTTTTCATAGGCGACGACGTTTGCAGCGCGCTTGGCATCATCGCTTGCCGCAACCGGTTTCTGCTGGCGCGGCGCCCTCGCCTTGGGCACCGACGCTGGCGCTGCCGGCGTCTTTTGCGGGCGCGCTGCAGGTGGCTGCGCATCGGTCTTCTCGTTGCTGGCCGCGAGCGCGAGATCGCGCTGTTCGACTGCATAGGCGCGCTTGAAACGGGCAGCTTCGATTTCGATCGGGCGCAAGCCCTCCAAAGCGGCATGGCGCTCGCTCTTGGCCCGATCCAGGCAATTATTGACAAAAAACTGCGCATAACAGACCTGCTCACGCTCGGCAAAACGCAACTCGGCTGCAGCGCGCAGGGCGGCGCTATCGGCCAGACGGGCGTCGGCCTGCTGCACCGATGTGCTGGCCGGCACCGGCGCCGCTGCCAGCGCCTGCATCTGCTCTTGTGCCGGTTGCAACTGTGCGCATCCTGCGCTCACCAGCATGGCCAGCGCCAACGCGAGTGTCTTGATATCGATTGCCATGATGCTTCCTTAATGATTCTATGCCCTAGGCCAGTGTGTCGGCTGCGCCGCCCTGCTCTTTTTCCATGTATTCGCGCGATTGCATTTCAACGATGCGCGAGACGGTGCGATGAAATTCCTGCGCCAGCATGCCGTTGGTGTACAACTCCTCGGGCGCCACTTGCGCCGACATCAGGAGCTTGACCTTCTTGTCGTAGAACACATCGATCAGCCAGGTAAAGCGGCGCGCCTCGGAAGACATCGATGCCGACATTTCGGGAATCCCGGACAATACCACGGTATGAAAACGGCTGGCGATTTCAAGGTAATCATTTTGCGAGCGGGGTCCGCCGCACAGGGTCGCGAAATCGAACCAGATGATGCCGCCGGCGCGCCGCAGCGCATTGATTTCGCGCCCCTCGATCAGGATGCGCGGATCGACGTCGGCGCTTTCGGCGATCTTCACGTACGCATGGCGCAGCGCCCGGTCGGAAGCGGCGCCAAGCGGCGTATGGTAAGACTCGACCTGCTCGAGCGCGCGGCTGCGGTAGTCAACCCCGGCGTCGACATTCATGATGTCGAGCTTTTCCTTGAGCAGCGCGATCGTGGGCAGCATCCGGTCGCGGTGCAAGCCATCCGGATAGAGCTTGTCCGGGGCATAGTTCGACGTCATGATGAAGCTCACGCCGTGATTGAACAGCGCTGTCAGCAGGTTGTACAGGATCATCGCATCGGCGATGTCGGATACGTGGAATTCGTCGAAACAGATCAAACGGTATTTGCGGGCGATGCGGCGCGCGACCTCGTCGAGCGGATTGGCCACGCCCTTCAATTCGTCGAGTTCGCGATGCACGCCGCGCATGAATTCATGGAAATGCAGGCGCGTCTTGCGCACCAAAGGCACCACCGAAAAAAAACTGTCCATCAAAAACGATTTGCCGCGCCCGACGCCACCCCACATGTAGACGCCGCGCGGCACCTCGGGACGGTTGATCATGCGCTTGAGGCGATTGGAACGGCGCGCCTTGAAAGCGACCCATTCTTCATACGAACGCTGCAAACGATCGATCGCGAGGCCCTGAGCGACATCGGCCTTGAATTCGCGTTGCTGCAACGCGTGCTGATAAAATTCTTGAACATTCATCGGAAAACCAACTGGAGCGAGAGTGGATGGCGGATCTGGCCCGCATTGATGGTCGAACCTGAATGGCCGACTTGCTTGCCGGCATTGCCCCTGCAACCAGGCCTTGGAAGGTCGGGTTGCAGGGGCAATCTTGAAAACCCGAGCTTAGAAATTCAACGAGCGCTTGTCCACGGCCAGAGCCGCTTCCTTGGTCGACTCGGACAACGACGGATGCGCGTGACAGATGCGCGCGATGTCTTCTGCAGAAGCGCGGAACTCCATCGCCACCACGGCCTCGGCGATCAATTCGGACGCCATCGGTCCGATGATGTGCACGCCCAGGATTTCGTCGGTCGTCGCGTCGGCCAGGAACTTGACCATGCCCGAGGTATCGCCGAGCGCACGCGCGCGGCCGTTGGCCAGGAACGGGAAGGTGCCGGCCTTGTATGCGATGCCGGCAGCCTTCAATTGCTGTTCGTTTTGACCGACCCAGGCGATTTCAGGCGAGGTGTAGATCACCCACGGAATGGTGTTGAAGTTGGTGTGGCCGTGCTGGCCGGCGATGCGCTCTGCGACCGCAACACCCTCTTCTTCTGCCTTGTGCGCCAGCATCGGGCCGCGCACCACATCGCCGACCGCCCATACGCCTGGCAAGTTGGTCTTGCAATCGTCGTCGACGATGATGAAGCCGCGTTCGTCGAGCGCCAGACCGGCGCTGGCAGCGCCCAGGCCATTGGTGTTGGGCGTGCGCCCGATCGAGATGATCAGCTTGTCGAACACGGCCTTCTGGGCTTCGCCCTTGGCATCGACATACTCGACCGTGACAGTCTTCTTCGCTGGCGTGATCTTGCCGATCTTGCAGCCCAGTTTGATCGTCAAACCTTGCTTGGCAAACAGCTTGCCCGCTTCCTTGGCGATCTGTTCATCGATCGCGCCCAGCAACACGGGCAAGCCTTCAAGCACCGTCACCTCGGCACCAAGGCGACGCCAGACGCTACCCATTTCCAGGCCAATCACGCCGGCGCCGATCACGCCCAGCTTCGCTGGCACGGCGTCCAGTGCCAGTGCACCGGTGTTCGACAAGATCAGTTTCTCGTCAAAAGCGGCACCTGCCAATTCGCGCGCCGAGGATCCGGTGGCGATGATCACGTTCTTGGCGCCCAGCGACACGGATGCCGGGGCACTGACATCGATCTGGTAAATGCCGGCGCTTGCGGCACCGGTGAAGGCGGCGCGGCCGTGGAAGAACGCGACCTTGTTTTTCTTCAGCAGATACAAGATGCCATCATTGTTTTGCTTGACCACGCCATCCTTGCGCTTGAGCATCTGCGCCAGATTCAGCTTCAAGCCCGACACGTCGATGCCGTGCTCGGCAAAGCTGTGGCCGGCGTGCTCGAAATGCTCGGACGATTGCAACAGCGCCTTCGATGGAATGCAGCCGACGTTGGTGCAGGTGCCACCGGGAGCAGGACCGCCCTTGGCGTTGACCCAGTCATCGATGCAGGCGACCGAAAAACCCAGTTGCGCCGCGCGGATTGCCGCGATGTAGCCGCCAGGACCGGCGCCGATGACGACGACGTCAAATTGTTGTAACGTTTTACTCATAATCTTGATTTCCAATCTCTTGTTGCGGAACCAATATCCACAATAAAATGTAAAGCACCACGCCGAAACCGAACGACAAGCCGAACAGCACGAAGGCCAGGCGCCAGATCCAGGATTCGACGCCTGAAATCTGGCTCAGTCCGCCGCATACGCCGCCCAGCCAACAGTCGCTGCGCGAGCGCCGCAGACGGTTGAACCATTGCACCAGCGCCGGCTTGCTTGACTCCGGCATCTGGCCGCCTTGCAGCAGCTTCGCTTTTGCTTGCACGAATTCGGCGTCGCTCAACGCGCCCGCCTGGTGCAATTCATGCAAACGCTTGATTTCCTCGGACAGCATCATGCAAGCCTCGCGGTGTCAGGATTCGAACTGCAACACTTGCCCAAGCAACCCTGGCAAGCGCTGCGGCCGTGTTACAGATCCAGCAGCAGGCGCGCAGGGTCTTCCAGCGCTTCCTTCATCGCCACCAGGCCGAGCACGGCTTCGCGCCCGTCGATGATGCGGTGATCGTACGACATCGCCAGATAGTTCATCGGACGAATCACGATCTGGCCATCTTCGACCACGGCGCGGTCCTTGGTCGCATGCACGCCCAGAATCGCCGACTGCGGTGGATTGATGATCGGGGTCGACATCATCGAACCGAAGGTGCCGCCATTCGAGATCGAGAACGTGCCGCCGGTCAAGTCGTCCAGCGTCAGCTTGCCATCCTTGGCCTTGGCGCCGAATTCGCCGATCTTGCGCTCGATGTCGGCGATCGACATTTGGTCTGCATTGCGGATGATAGGCACCACCAGGCCGCGCGGCGAACCGACTGCGATGCCGATGTCGAAGTAACCGTGGTAGACGATGTCATTGCCATCGACCGATGCATTGATGATCGGATATTTTTTCAACGCAGCCACTGCCGCCTTGACGAAGAACGACATGAAGCCGAGCTTGACGCCGTGCGATTTTTCGAACTTGTCCTTGTACTTGTTGCGCAGGTCGATCACCGGCTGCATGTTCACTTCATTGAACGTGGTCAAGATCGCGTTGGTCGATTGTGACTGCAGCAAGCGCTCGGCGATGCGGGCGCGCAAGCGGCTCATCGGCACGCGCTCTTCCGGACGCTCGCCCAGGCTTGCTGCCACGGGCGAAGTCACTTGCATCAAGGCTGGCTTGGCGGCGACCGGGGCGACTGGCTTGGCGGCAACGGCGGCTGGCTTGGCCACGGCGGCGAGTGCATCGCCCTTGGTCACGCGGCCATCCTTGCCGGTGCCTGGTACTTGCGCCGTGCTCAGGTTGTTTTCGGACAAGATCTTGGCAGCAGCAGGCATCGCGACATCGCCCTTGGTGGCGGCGGCAGGTGCAGCGGCGGCGGCAGTTGCTGCGGCAGCGGCAACCGAGACGCTGGAAACGGGTGCCGACTTGACTTCGATCGGGCTCACCAGAACGGCGGCGTCGGTATCGATGATCCCGATCACTTCGCCGGCGACGACGGTGCTGCCATCGCCCTTGATGATCTGGATGATCACGCCAGCGGCTGGCGCTGGCAATTCGAGTACCACTTTATCGGTTTCGACATCGATCAGGTTTTCATCGCGGCTGACTGCTTCGCCGACTTTCTTGTGCCATACCAGCAGTGTCGCTTCAGCGACCGATTCCGACAATTGAGGGACTACGACTTCGATTTGTGCCATTGTAAAACTCCGTATATGGTTCGATGAGACGCCGCGCAGCGCACGGCGCCTGATTGCTTACTTGGTCAGGATGAAACCCTTGAGCTTCGAGAATGCTGTTTCCAGCAAGTCCTTTTGCTGCGCGTAGTGCTTGTCGTAGTAACCGACCGCTGGCGAAGCCGATGCCGGACGACCGGCATAGGCCAGACGCTGGCCTGCTTCCATGCTTTCGAAGATGTTGTGCTGCAACTGGAACCAAGGTCCCTGATTTTGCGGCTCATCTTGCGCCCACACTACTTCGTTCAGGTTCGGGAATTTCTTCAATTCGGCCACGAACGCCTTGTGCGGGAATGGATACAGTTGCTCGACACGAATGATCGCGGTGTCTTGCTGGCCGCGTGCCTTGCGCGCATTGACCAGATCGTAATACACCTTGCCGGAACAGGCGATGACGCGCTTGACCTTCTTGACATCGATCGTGTCGTCGGCTTCGCCGATCACGGTATGGAAGAAGCCCTTGGCCAGTTCGGTCAACGGCGAACCGGCATCCTTGTTACGCAGCAAGGACTTCGGCGTCAAGATCACCAACGGCTTGCGGAACTGGCGCACCATCTGGCGGCGCAGCAGATGGAAAATCTGCGAAGCCGAACTCGGTTGCACCACTTGCATGTTGTTGTCTGCGCACAATTGCAGGAAACGCTCGGGACGGGCCGACGAATGCTCGGGACCCTGGCCTTCGTAACCGTGTGGCAGCATCATCACCAGGCCCGAAGCACGGCCCCACTTGACTTCGCCGCTGCTGATGAACTGGTCGATCACCACTTGCGCGCCGTTGGCGAAATCGCCGAACTGGGCTTCCCAGATCGTCAGCGTGTTTGGCTCGGCGGTCGAATAACCGTATTCAAAGCCCAGCACCGCTTCTTCCGACAGCACCGAATCGATCACGGTAAACGGTGCCTGACCATCGGAGACATTATTCAACGGGATGTAAGTGCCTGCATCCCAGCGCTCGCGGTTCTGATCGTGCAGCACGGCGTGACGATGAACGAAGGTACCGCGACCGGCATCCTGGCCAGCGAGGCGAATCGGATAACCGGACGATACCAGCGTGGCATAGGCCATGTGCTCGCCCATGCCCCAGTCCAGGTTCATTTCGCCGCGACCCATCGCAGCGCGATCGGTCAACACCTTGGCCACCAGCGAATGGGCCTTGAACAATTCAGGCACGACCGTGATGCGCGCCGCAATGCGCTTCAATTCCGTCATCGGCACGGCCGTGTCGGCGACATCGGTCCATTTGCGGTTCAGGAACGGCAGCCAGTCGACGGCGTACTTGTTCTTGAAGTTCGAGATGACCGGATCGACCGTGTGCTTGCCGGCATCCATGGCGTCGCGAAATGCCAAGGCCATGGCATCGCCACCGCCGGCCGGAATCACGCCCTGGGCTTCCAATTTGTCCGCATACAGCTTGCGGGTACCTGGATGCAGGCCGATCTTCTTGTACATCAAGGGCTGCGTCAGCGCCGGCGTATCTTGCTCGTTGTGGCCGAGCTTGCGATAGCAGATGATGTCGACAACGATGTCCTTCTTGAACGTCATCCGGTAATCGAGCGCAATTTGCGTGGCCAGCACGACCGCTTCCGGATCATCGCCGTTGACGTGCAATACCGGCGCTTCGATCATCTTGACCACGTCCGAGCAATACAGCGTCGAGCGCGAATCGCGTGGATCCGAGGTCGTGAAACCGATCTGGTTGTTGATGACAATGTGCATCGTGCCGCCGGTGCCGTAGCCGCGCGTTTGCGCCAGATTCAGCGTTTCCATGACCACGCCCTGGCCGGCGAATGCCGCATCGCCGTGCACCAGGATCGCCAGCACTTGCGAGCCATCGTCGCCGCGCCGGTCCATGCGCGCCTTGACCGAACCTTCGACGACCGGGTTGACGATCTCGAGATGTGACGGATTGAAGGCGAGCGAGAGGTGAACCGGGCCGCCGGCGGTCGAAATATCGCTGGAGAAACCTTGGTGATATTTGACGTCGCCCGATGGCAAGTCATCGGCATGCTTGCCTTCGAACTCGCCGAACAATTCTTGCGGGCTCTTGCCCAGCGTATTGACCAGCACGTTCAAGCGGCCGCGATGGGCCATGCCGATCACGATTTCTTGCACGCCCTGGCAACCGGCGCGCTGTATCGTTTCATCGATCGATGGAATGAACGTTTCGCTGCCTTCGAGCGAGAAACGCTTCTGGCCGACATACTTGGTATGCAGGTAGCGCTCCAACCCTTCAGCTGCGGTCAGGCGATCCAGAATGTGGATTTTCTTGACATCGCTGAAGCTCGGGGTCGAACGGATCGATTCCAGCTTTTCCTGCATCCAGCGTTTTTCCGCAGGATCCTTGATGTACATGTATTCGGCACCGATCGAACGGCAATACGTGTCGCGCAAGAAATTGATCAAGTCGCGCAGCGATGCCGTTTCAACGCCAAAATAGGTATTGCTGATGTTGAAGACGATGTCCATGTCGGCATCGGTGAAACCGTAGAAGCTCGGTTCGAGTTCGGGAATGAGTGGCCGTTCCTGGCGTTGCAGCGGATCGAGGTTGGCGTAGTGGGTGCCGAGGTAGCGGTAAGCGGCGATCAATTGCGTGGCGGCGACGCGCTTGCGTCCCATCTCGACATCGAGCGAAGCGGTGACGACGCGGATCGGGCCGGCCTTGGCACGCTCTGCGAACGAGGCGATGACTGAAGCATGGGCCACATCGGGCTTGTTCGAACCATCGGTAGCAGGGACATGTTGCATGGCGTCGAAATAGAGACGCCAGTTGTCCGATACCGAACCAGGATTTTCCAGATAGGCTTCGTACAAATCTTCGACATACGCGGCATTCCCACCGGACAGGTAGGAGTTATCGCTAAGTTGTTGCATCATTATTGCTCACCTTTCTTCGCGCTTCGCGAGATTAGCGGGTTAGTCTAACCTTCCGCGACACGGCCTGACCGGTTAGCGGATTGCACATCAAGTTGTGGGGAAGGGCTGATTTTGGTTTGACGTTCGATCACTGCTGATACGAATGGCAACCCGTATTGTAACGCAACACGGGCCACTCAGAAGGCTGTTACCCGATATGTTTTTGCAATGTGGAATCGATTTGCAACGCACCAGGCGCTGCAAATTCCGGGCGCAAAAAAACCTGCCCGGAGCCCGGACAGGTTTTTTTCGGACGCAGGGAACCTGATGTTCGATCGAACATCAGGTTCCCTACATTCACCTTTCAACGTTCGAAAATCAGCCGCGCTCGGCGATCGGCAAGGCCGAACGGGTGGTTGCGCCGATGAACAATTGACGCGGACGACCGATCTTTTGCTCCGGATCGGAAATCATTTCATTCCATTGCGCGATCCAGCCGACGGTGCGCGCCATCGCGAAGATGCCGGTAAACAGCGACACCGGAATGCCCAGCGCCGATTGCACGATACCCGAGTAGAAGTCGACGTTCGGGTACAGTTTGCGCGAGACGAAGTATTCGTCTTCCAGTGCGATTTTTTCCAGCGCCATGGCCAGCTTGAACAGCGGATCGTCTTGCAGACCCATCTCTTCGAGCACTTCGTAGCACGTTTCGCGCATCAGTTTGGCACGCGGATCGAAGTTCTTGTAGACGCGGTGACCGAAACCCATCAGCTTGACGCTGGAGTTCTTGTCCTTCACTTGCGCGATGAAATCGGGGATATTCTCAACCGTACCGATTTCCTTGAGCATGTTCAGTGCCGCTTCGTTGGCGCCGCCGTGGGCCGGGCCCCACAGGCAGGCGATGCCGGCCGCGATGCAGGCAAACGGATTGGCGCCAGATGAACCAGCCAGGCGCACGGTCGAGGTCGATGCATTCTGTTCATGATCTGCGTGCAGGATCAGGATCCGGTCCAGCGCGCGCACCAGCACGTCGTTGACCTTGTATTCTTCGCATGGATTGGCAAACATCATGTGCATGAAGTTCGCGCTGTACGACAGATCGTTGCGCGGATACACGAACGGCTGGCCGACCGTGTATTTGTATGCCATCGCCACCAGCGTTGGCATCTTTGCGATCAGGCGCACGGCCGACACTTCGCGGTGATGCGGATCGGTGATGTCGAGCGAGTCATGGTAAAACGATGACAGCGCGCCGACGGTGCCCACCAGCACGGCCATCGGATGTGCATCGCGCCGGAAACCGCGGAAAAAGTATTGCATTTGATCGTGCACCATCGTGTGATTGGTGACGGTGTCTTCGAAGGCTTCTTTCTGCGCCGCGTTCGGCAGTTCGCCGTTCAGCAACAGATAGCAGGTTTCGAGAAAGTCGCAATTGACGGCCAGATCGGCGATCGGATAGCCGCGATACAGCAACTCGCCCTTGTCGCCATCGATGTAAGTGATCGCCGAATTGCAAGCTGCAGTCGACATGAAGCCCGGATCATAGGTGAACTTGCCGGTGCCTGCATACAACTTGCGAATGTCGATCACGTCCGGACCGACCGTGCCTGCATAGATCGGAAAGTCGATCGATGGCGAACCATCGGAAAATGACAGGGTGGCTTTTTTATCAGTTGCAGTAGTATTCATGGGCTCTTCCTTGAACGGTGGGAGAAATCAAAAAAAACGAAAAATTCTGGCGGGCGACCCGCATTCGTCGAGGCCTAGGCTGCCTGCAAGCGCTGCAGCAATGCGCGCACATGCGGCAAATCGACTTCGCCTTCGAGTTCCTTGCGCGACAGCATCAGATCCATCAATGCATTGTCGGACAGGTCGAGCAAGCGCGTCAGCGCATCGACTTCTTCGTCGGTCATGCTCGCTTCGTGGAGATCGAGAAAACGGGTCAAGATGATGTCGTTTTCCAGCAATCCGCGGCGCGCACGCCAGCGCAAGCGCTGGCGGTTGGCTGGATCCGATTGATGCAGGGACAAATTCGTATGCACGGACAATCTTGTTTCAGTCATTGGATCCACATCTGAAAACATCACAATCGAGACTCCGACCGCGCGAGCGGTCGGATCAGTGCCAGGGACTGGCGGCGATCAGATCGCGCGCCGCACCATCAGTTCCTTGATCTTGCCGATTGCCTTGTTCGGGTTCAGACCCTTGGGGCAAACGTCGACGCAATTCATGATCGAGTGGCAACGGAACAGACGGTATGGATCTTCCAGGTTGTCCAGGCGCGCGCCGGTCGCTTCGTCGCGGCTGTCGGCGATGAAACGATAAGCTTGCAGCAAGCCGGCCGGGCCGACAAACTTGTCCGGATTCCACCAGAACGACGGGCATGAGGTCGAGCAGCAAGCGCACAAGATGCACTCGTACAGACCATCGAGTTCTTCGCGTTCTGACGGCGATTGCAGGCGCTCTTTTTCAGGCGGAATCGAATCGTTGATCAAGAATGGCTTGATCGAATCGTATTGCTTGAAAAATTGCGTCATGTCGACGATCAGGTCGCGAATCACCGGCAAACCTGGCAACGGACGCAGCACGATAGGCTGAGTCAGTTCGTTCAGGTTGGTGGTGCAAGCGAGGCCGTTCTTGCCATTGATGTTCATTGCATCCGAACCGCAGACGCCTTCGCGGCATGAGCGGCGCAGGGCCAGCGAATCGTCGACATCGGCCTTGATGCGCTGCAATGCATCGAGCAGCATCTTGTCGGTGTCTTGCAATTCGACTGTCAGGTCTTGCATGTACGGCTTCGCATCCTGGTCGGGATCGTAGCGGTAGATTTGAAATTTAACTGTGCGTGCCATGTTCTTGCCTTTAGAAAGTACGTGGTTTTGGCTTGAAGGTATCGACCGTCAGCGGCTTGGTGATGACTGGCTTGTAGTCGAGGCGATTGCCTTCGGAGAACCACAAGGTATGCTTCATCCAGTTTTCATCGTCGCGTTCCTCGAAATCGCGGTGTGCATGCGCGCCGCGCGATTCCTTGCGCGCGACTGCCGACGAAATGGTCGCCTTCGCGGTTTCGATCAGATTGTCCAGTTCCAGCGCTTCGACGCGCGCGGTGTTGAACACCTTCGACTTGTCCTTGAACGAGACGTGCTTGCGGCGCTCGTCGAGCACCATGATTTCCTTGTAGCCCTGTTGCAGCAACTCATCGGTGCGGAACACGCCACAGAAATTTTGCATCGTCGAGCGGATGTCATTGGCAACCGTCTGCACGCGCTCGCTGCCGGTCGAATTCTCAAGACGCGACAAGCGGTCCATCGAAAAGTCGGCGGCGTCGGCCGGCAAGGCCTTGTTGCTCTTTTGCTTGAGGTTGCTGGCGACGACATGGTTGCCGGCGGCGCGACCGAACACGAGCAAATCGAGCAGCGAATTGGTACCCAGACGGTTGGCGCCGTGCACCGAAACACAGGCGCATTCGCCGATCGCATACAGGCCGTTGACGACGGCGACCGGATTGCCATCTTTTGGCGAGGTGACCTGGCCGTGGATGTTGGTCGGAATGCCGCCCATCTGGTAATGGATCGTCGGCACCACAGGGATCGGTTCCTTGGTCGCATCGACGTTGGCGAACTTGTGGCCGATTTCAAGAATCGACGGCAAGCGCTTCTGGATCGTGTCGGCACCGATGTGACGCAAGTCGAGCAGCACGTGATCCTTGTTCGGACCGCAGCCACGCCCTTCCTTGATTTCCTGGTCCATCGAGCGCGACACGAAGTCGCGCGGCGCCAGATCCTTGTATTGCGGCGCATAGCGTTCCATGAAACGCTCGCCCTGGCTGTTGATCAAGATGCCGCCTTCGCCGCGCACGCCTTCGGTGATCAAGACGCCCGCACCGGCCACGCCGGTCGGGTGAAATTGCCAGAATTCCATGTCTTGCAGCGGCAAGCCGGCACGCGCCGCCATGCCCATGCCGTCGCCGGTATTGATGTAGGCATTGGTCGATGCGGCCCAGATGCGCCCTGCACCGCCGGTGGCCATGATGGTCGTCTTCGCTTCCAGGATCATGCATTCGCCCGTTTCCATCTCGAGCGCGACAACGCCGATGACATCGCCTTCGGCATCGCGGATCAAGTCGAGTGCCATCCATTCGACGAAGAAGTGGGTGCGGGCGCGCACATTGCGCTGGTACAACGTATGCAACAGCGCGTGGCCGGTGCGGTCGGCTGCGGCGCAGGCGCGCTGCACGGCTTTTTCGCCGAAGTTGGCGGTATGGCCGCCGAACGGACGCTGATAGATCGTGCCATCGGGATTGCGGTCGAACGGCATGCCGAAGTGTTCGAGTTCGTACACGACTTTCGGCGCTTCGCGGCACATGAATTCGATCGCGTCCTGGTCGCCCAGATAGTCGCCACCCTTGACGGTGTCGAACATGTGCCAGAACCAGTTGTCCTCGGCCATGTTGCCGAGCGAGGCGCCGATGCCGCCCTGTGCTGCAACGGTGTGCGAGCGGGTTGGAAATACTTTCGACAGTACGGCCACGTTCAGACCGGCTTCAGCCAGTTGCAACGATGCGCGCATGCCGGAACCGCCGGCGCCGATGATCACCGCATCAAAGCGGCGGGTTGGGATTGCGGATTTGATAGCTGCCACGATTACACACTCCAGAGTATCTGCACCGTCCAGGCGGCGCAAGCGATCAACCACAGCAGCGTGGCAATTTGCAAAGTCAGGCGAACACCGACGGATTTCACATAATCCATCCAGATGTCGCGCATGCCGACCCACGCATGGTAGAACAGGCCGAAGAAGGTCACGACGCTGAACAATTTGAACCACTGCTGTGCAAACAAACCGGCCCAGCCTTCATAAGAGAAGTTGTTACCGGTCAAGAAAGAAATCAAAAGCGTCGCCGTGTAGAGCACCATGACGATTGCCGTGATGCGCTGGGCCAGCCAATCGCGCAGGCCATAATGCGCTCCGACGACGAGGCGCTTGGGTCCGATATTATTATTTGACATCAAAATACTCCAAACAATTTCAAGCCGACCAAGGCGGTCAGCAACAGGCTTGCCACCAACACGGAAGCGGCCGATTTGCGCGCACTATCCTTGTCCAGACCGAAATGCACATCCATGAACAGGTGACGGACACCGGCGCAGAAATGTTGCATGTAAGCCCATACCAGTGCCAGCAGAATCAGCTTCACGAACCAGTGCGAAGCGATGCCGTGAAAGTAGGAAAACGAGACTTCAGAGCGCACGCTCAATTCGAACAGATACAACACGAACGGCAGCAATGCAAACATCAAAAAACCACTGATGCGATGCAAGATCGAGACGATGCCAGCCAAAGGCAGCCGGTAGTTGGGCAACTGCGTGATGTGAATATTGCGAAATTGTGGCCGATCTTTTTTTGGCACTTCTCTTACGACTTCAGACATGATGAGACCTCCCCTTAGCTTAACAAATATTTGATGTGCAATTTTCGCCGATTTTGCAAACGGCACCAATTCTTATTGTGATAAATGAGCAAAATTGTGCCTCACCACAACACCTGTAGTGCTACTTTCCATAGTTCGGCCTGTTTCTCTTGTAACAACGATCAGCAGTACCGTCATGGTACTCTGTATCAATTTAGTTCGCTCTGCGCCCACTATTAATTGAGTTCGCTCTGATAGTGATGATCCGAGGTCAGATACAAGCCGCGCCGCAACTCGACCGGCTTGTCACCATAAGTAAATGAAGTGCGCTCGGCCGACAACAGCGGCGTGCCCGGCGCAACCTTGAGCAACTCGGCTGCGGCGCTGTCGGCGCACACGGCACGGAGCTTTTCCGAAGCGCGAATCATGTGGGTGCCGAATTCGGACTCGAACAAGCCATACATCGGCCCCTTGTATTCGACCAGGCGCTCGGCCGTCAAGCCTTTGAAGGTGGAACCGGGCAACCACAATTCCTCGACGATCGTGGGCACCAGACTGAACGATTGCACGCGCTTGACAAAGATGACGGCGTCGCCGGACTTCAAATCGAGCAAACGTGCCACGTCGGCCGGTGCGCGCATGCGCCGCACTTCGATGATCTTGCTTTCGGGGTAATGCGGCACGCCTTCATCGGGCATCAAGCGCAGGAAGCGAAAATGGGCGCGCGCCTCGTGGTGGGTAGAGACGAAGGTGCCCTTGCCCTGGCGCCGCATGACCAGATTTTCAGCAGCAAGTTCATCGATCGCCTTGCGCACCGTGCCCTGGCTGACCTTGAAACGATTGGCCAGTTCGACTTCGCTCGGGATCAGTTCGCCCGGCTTCCATTCGCCCGATTGCAGGCTTTGCGTGATCAGGGCCTTGATTTGCTGGTACAGCGGACTGAAGGTTGGCGCGGCGGCGCCGACGACGGGCGCGCCTGGCGTCGCGCTGACCGCTTCGCCTGCAGTTGCGGCGGGATTGGGCGGATTGGACGGAACAGGATTCATAGGGCAGGATTTCAACACAAAACTTGCTGCACGTCCAGTAAAACCGTGAACTTATCTGTCTTATATAAGACATAAGATATGGATTGACATAAGCCCATGGCCCGCCTACACTCGGCGTCATAAAATTTTCGGTCGGCGCTCCATCGAGATCGAATCGAATCGTGCAATTGATTGACATCAATGCATGGCGCGGCCCCGATTTTGGTATCATTGGAGTTTTCCGAACAAGCGTAACGTCAGCATCAAGATCGTTTTTTTCCCCACTCTGGAGATTCATCATGGCTAAAACCCCAATGCGTGTTGCTGTTACCGGCGCCGCCGGTCAGATTTGCTACTCACTGCTGTTTCGCATCGCCAACGGCGACATGCTCGGCAAGGACCAGCCGGTCATCTTGCAACTGCTTGAAATCCCGAATGAAAAAGCTCAGAAGGCCCTGCAAGGCGTGATGATGGAAATCGACGATTGCGCCTTCCCTCTGCTGGCCGGCATGACCGCGCACGCCGATCCGATGACCGCATTCAAGGATGCCGACGTCGCCCTGCTGGTTGGTGCGCGTCCACGCGGCCCCGGCATGGAGCGCAAGGACTTGCTCGAAGCCAATGCACAGATCTTCACGGTGCAAGGCAAGGCCATCGATGCCGTCGCATCGCGCAACATCAAGGTCCTGGTGGTCGGCAATCCAGCCAACACCAACGCCTACATCGCGATGAAATCGGCGCCGTCGCTGCCGGCCAAGAACTTCACCGCCATGCTGCGCCTGGATCACAACCGCGCCTTGTCGCAAATCGCTGCCAAGACCGGCAAGCCGGTCTCGTCGATCGAAAAACTGTTCGTCTGGGGCAATCACTCGCCGACGATGTACGCCGACTACCGCTACGCCGAAATCGATGGCGCATCGGTCAAGGACATGATCAATGACGATGCATGGAACCGCGACACGTTCTTGCCTACCGTTGGCAAGCGCGGCGCAGCGATCATCGATGCGCGCGGCGTATCGTCGGCCGCTTCGGCCGCCAATGCCGCAATCGATCACATCCATGACTGGGTGCTGGGCACGGCAGGCAAATGGACCACGATGGGCATCCCGTCCGATGGTTCGTATGGCATTCCAGAAGGCGTGATCTTCGGCTTCCCGGTCACGACCGAAAATGGCGAATACAAGATCGTTCAGGGCTTGAGCGTCGATGCTTTCTCGCAAGAGCGCATCAACGTCACACTGAACGAATTGCTGGAAGAGCAGAACGGCGTCAAGCATCTGCTGGGCTAAGCCAACGGTGCTGTGATCTTGTCGCAGCACCACCGGTGCGCTGGCCAGCCGTCATTGGCCAGCGCGTTTCACGACCAACTTTCAAAATGCGCTCAACATGCACCCTTCCGAGGTCTTATTCCAAGGCAAACGCCAACCGCTGATGCTCGCGGCTTGCGACCATTACGCAGGCTCCGAAAAGCTGATGCGCAAATCGATCGCCTTGCAACAAGAGCTTGGCCCTTTGTTCGACATCACCTTCGACTGTGAAGACGGCGCCAGCGCCGGCACCGAAATCGCCCACGCGCAGATGGTGGCCGCTCTCTTGATGGAAGATGGCAACCAGTTCAACCGCATCGGCGCGCGCGTGCACGATGTCGGCAGTCCCTTTTTCGCCACCGATGTCGAGATCATCTGCGCGGCAGCCGCGAGCAGACTCGCCTACATCGTGCTACCAAAAGTCAACGACGTGCAGGAAGTGATGCAAGCGATCGTGCTGATCAACCTGCACGCCGAAGCGGCAGGACGCACGGCGCTGCCGATCCACGTCTTGATCGAAACTCACGGCGCACTGCGCGACGTACATGCGATCGCCGCGCTGGCGCAAGTGCAGTGCCTGTCGTTTGGCATCATGGACTTCGTGTCGGCCCACTACGGCGCCATTCCCGGCAATGCGATGCGCACGCCTGGCCAATTTACCCACCCGCTGGTGGTGCGCGCAAAGCTGGAAATTGCCGCTGCCTGCCACGCGTATGGCAAGGTGCCGTCGCACAACGTGACCACTGAAATCAAGGATAGCGCCGTGGTGGCCAACGATGCCCAGCGCGCCGCCGCCGAATTCGGCTATACAAGAATGTGGAGCATCCACCCACGCCAGATCAAGCCCGTGATCAAGGCGTTCACGCCGCGCGCATCGGAAGTGAATGAAGCGACCAGCATCCTGCTGGAAGCAGAACGGGTACAGTGGGGACCGATAGCGCAAAATGGACGCTTGCACGACCGCGCCAGCTACCGATATTATTGGACCGTTTTACAGCGCGCCAAATTGGCAGGCCTGGGCCTGCCCGAAGCGGTGATCGCGATGCTCAACCACCGTGCCGATACCCCGGCACCAGAACCACACCAACCGGAAGCAAACTGATGTCCATCTCAAAATTAGCGATTGCCTGCAGCCTGACGCTGGGCGCCATGACCCTTTGCCTGAGCCCGCTCGCCCATGCGGCAGAGGATACGAAAGCGAAGAAGTCAGTCAAGCACAAGGCAACGCCGGCACCGGCAACGGTCAAGGCCGCCGATCCGGAAGAAGATGAGCCGGACACGACCGGATCGATCAGCATGGATTTCAACTGCGAACTCGGCAACCAGGTCACCGTGTTTGCCAACGCCACCGACGACAGCCACATCGCGCTGCGCTGGAAAAAGCGCATCCACCGCCTCACCCGCGTGGGCACCAGCACCGGCGCTCAGCGTTTTGAAAATGGCCGCTATGGCCTGGTCTGGATCGGCATCCCGGCCAAGAGCATGCTGCTCGACTCAAAACAGGGCCGCCAGTTGGCCAACGAGTGCAAGAACACCCAGCAAGTGCAAGCTGAAATATCGACCAAGCCAGCGCCACAAGCCTGACGCAATCAGCACGGCGTCGGAGTGGAACGACCGATTTACACGCATTACATCAAATAATACCAACGCGCTACTCACGAAGGAGAGGTCATGTCCCAAAACACAATGAACACGCTCAAGGATTTCAACATTTCGGATTCCAAGAAAGGCAAGTTCCATTCGCTGCCGGCCCTGGAGAAAACGCTGGGCATCAATATTTCGCGCCTGCCGATTTCGATCCGCATCGTGCTCGAATCGGTGCTGCGCAATTGCGACGGCAAGAAAGTGACTGAAGAGCATGTCAAGCAGTTGGCCAACTGGGCCCCGACCGCTGAACGCACCGACGAAATTCCTTTCGTGGTAGCGCGCGTCGTGCTGCAAGACTTCACCGGCGTACCTCTGCTGGCCGATCTGGCTGCGATGCGCAACGTCGCCAAGAAAATGGGCCTGGATCCAAAGAACATCGAGCCATTGGTGCCGGTCGATCTGGTAGTCGACCATTCGGTCACGATCGATCATTTCCGCGAGAAAAAAGCGCTCGACTTGAACATGAAACTGGAATTTTCGCGCAACAACGAGCGCTACCAGTTCATGAAGTGGGGCATGCAGGCATTCGACACGTTTGGCGTCGTGCCACCAGGCTTCGGCATCGTGCACCAGGTCAACCTGGAGTACTTGGCGCGCGGCGTGCACATGCAAAAGGACAAGAAAGACGAGATCTACTATCCCGACACCTTGGTCGGCACTGACTCGCACACCACGATGATCAACGGCATCGGCGTGGTCGGCTGGGGCGTGGGCGGCATCGAAGCCGAAGCCGGCATGCTGGGCCAACCGGTCTATTTCCTCACTCCTGACGTGATCGGCGTGAACCTGACGGGCGCACTGCTCGAAGGACGCACCGCAACCGATCTGGTCTTGACCATCACCGAATTGCTGCGCAAGGAAAAAGTCGTCGGCAAGTTCGTCGAATTCTTCGGCGAAGGCACCCGTTCGCTGTCGCTGACCGACCGCGCCACGCTGGCCAACATGGCACCGGAATACGGCGCAACGATGGGTTTCTTCCCGGTCGACGAAGCCACCATCGCCTATTTCGAAGGCACCGGCCGCACCAAGGCTGAAATCGCCGCATTTGAAGCCTACTTCAAGGCGCAAAACATGTTCGGTATCCCGAACGCCGGCGACATCGATTACACCCGCGTCGTCACGCTCGATCTCGCTTCCGTTTCGCCATCGCTCGCCGGTCCGAAGCGTCCGCAAGACCGGATCGAAATCGGCAACATGAAAGCCAATTTCGCCGAACTGTTCTCCAAACCTACGTCCGAAAACGGCTTCAACAAGAAAGCCGCCGATCTGGCCACCGTGTACCAAACCTCCGATGGCGTGAACGTGCGCAGCGGCGATGTCTTGATCGCTGCCATCACTTCGTGCACCAATACCTCGAACCCGAGCGTGATGCTCGCTGCTGGCTTGCTGGCCAAGAAAGCGGTCGAACTCGGCTTGACCGTGGCACCGCACATCAAAACCTCGCTGGCTCCAGGTTCGCGCGTGGTCACCGAATACCTGACCGCTGCAGGTTTACTGCCGTACATGGAAAAGCTGGGCTTTGGCGTGACCGCGTATGGTTGCACGACCTGCATCGGCAATGCCGGCGATCTGACCCCTGAGATGAACAAGGCGATCGCCGACCATGACATCGTGGCCTCGGCCGTGTTGTCGGGCAACCGCAACTTCGAAGCGCGGATCCATCCGAACATCCGTTCGAATTTCCTGGCATCGCCTCCGCTGGTGGTCGCTTATGCAATCGCCGGCAACATGACGACCGACTTGATGACCGAGCCTGTAGGCAAGGGCAAGGGCGGCAAGGATGTCTACCTGGGCGACATCTGGCCGTCGTCGGAAGAAGTGCAGTCGCTGATGAAGTTCGCCATGAACGCAAAAATGTTCAAGGAAAACTACGCCGACGTCAAAGGCGCACCGGGCAAGCTGTGGGAAAAAGTCTCGACCATCGAAGGTCAAGTCTACAACTGGCCCAAGTCGACCTACATCGCCGAGCCGCCATTCTTTGACACGTTCACGATGACGCCAGCAGTCGTCGTGGCCGGCGTTCAGGGCGCGCGCGCACTGGGCGTGTTTGGCGACTCGATCACGACCGACCATATCTCCCCGGCCGGTGCGATTCAAGAAGATGGTCCTGCGGGCAAATGGCTCAAGGAAAACGGCGTGATGAAGGCTGACTTCAACTCGTACGGTTCACGCCGCGGCAACCATGAAATCATGATGCGCGGCACCTTCGCCAACGTGCGCATCAAGAACCGGATGATTCCAGCCAAGGCTGACGGTTCTGCAGTCGAAGGCGGCATCACGCTGCACCAGCCTAGCGGCGAACAACTGTCGATCTACGACGCAGCGATGCGCTACGTCGCCGAAGGCACGCCAACGATGGTGTTCGGCGGCGAAGAGTACGGCACCGGCTCGTCGCGCGACTGGGCTGCCAAGGGCACCCAATTGCTGGGCGTGAAAGCGGTCATCACCCGCTCGTTCGAACGCATCCACCGCTCGAATCTGGTCGGCATGGGCGTGTTGCCGCTGCAATTCATCGGCAACGACAGCGTCGAAACGCTGGGCATCGTCGGCAACGAGACGTTCGACCTGAAGGGTCTGGAAGGCGAGATCAAGCCGCAGCAACAGGCGACGCTGGTGATCCATCGCGCCGACGGCAGCAGCAAGGAAGTGCAACTGCTGCTGCGTATCGACACCCCGATCGAAGTCGACTACTACAAGCATGGCGGCATCTTGCCATTCGTGCTGCGCCAATTGCTGGCCGCGTAATAGAAAACTAGCGCTGCCCGCATCGGGCGGCATCGCAAGAACGCCGGATTCGTCCGGCGTTTTTTTTGGTCTGCGTGCAGCCTGATCACGGCTCGCCGGGCCCTTCCTTCGCATGACACCACCTTTCAAGCGGCCGCCGCGCTGGCGCTATCTGATCCCATTTGATGCCCAGTGATTGGTCCAGTCCGGCATCGAATCATGCGTTTTTCTGACGCAACATCAAATTTCCTGCCGCATCATGATTGCTGCGATTACATCGTCGGTCCGCGCATCGAATGGAATCCGGGCTGACAATTTCTTTTGATAAATCATGCAAGATGACATTGGAACTTTCACGATGATTGACATCCCTCGAAACCGCGCCATCGATGGCCTGAGCCTGTTTGTGGCGGCGCTGCTGATCCGGGCCGCCTTGATCGGATTGTCGCCGTACGCAGACGAAGGGCATTATGCTGCGGCCTCGTATTTTCATTATCTTGGTTACACGAAAGGATTGTTTTCGAACGGGGCGCTGCTTCCTGCTTTCGGAGGGCTCGAACTGTACTCCTTGCTGCTGAGCTGGATCTATTTCATTCCGATCGAGCCCTATTTCCTGCTGCGACTTGCCGATGCTTTTTTCGCCGCCTCTGCGGGCGTCATGCTCTACAAGTATCTCCACCTCGCAACAGGCTGGAGGTTGCCAGCCTGGCTTGCTGCCTTGCTGTTCATCGTGGCGTCGAATCACCCGGTTTTCATCGAAGCCGGGGCCAGGAATTCGATTCCCGGCGCCACCTTTTTTCTTTTTTGCACTTTGTACTTGCTGCAGCGTGACGGTGCAAAAAAATTGCTTTTGCCTGCCGCTTGCCTGGCTGCATCGGTTTTATTGCGGGAACAATTCCTGATGTTTGCCGGCGTGCTGGTGATCCATCTCTGGCATGGTCATGGTTTGCGCGCCACAGCGAGGTTGTGCGCATTGACTGCGATGTTGATTGCTGCGGTCATCGTGTTGATCGCCGAACTCAGGGGAGGCATCGGCAATGTCGCGCTCATGCTCGATACCTATGCTGCGCATGCGAATCCGGAGTTTCATCTGTCGTTGGCGAAACGGGCCGAGCGCAGCATCAAGTTTGGCATCAGCAATCTGGTGCTGCTCTCTTTTTGCCTGCCATCGATGCTGCTCGGTTTTTGCGCGCCATTGATCGATCCGACCTTGCGCACCAGGCAACACGCGGCCATTTACTTGCTGGGTCTGGCACTGATGCTGGCACCCATTGCCGAGGTCCTGGCAAAAGCCCCCTACGCTTACCATCTGGCCCAGACAGGCATGGGCGCGGCAATTTTTTCCTGTTACGGCTTCCACCTGGGGACAGCGATGATCCGGCGCCTGCGCAGCACCAGAGCCGCAATCGGCACCATGTTGGCCGCTCTTGTCTTGCTGGTGCACGCAGCATTGTTGCAAGACTACCTGAAGACCATGCGTTGGTCTGCGCAATGGTCATTGCATTATGCTCCCGTGATGATCTTCGGAGATTGGTCATCGCGCGCAGTCGATGATTCCTATTACTTGCAAGAAGCGGCAATCATACGCAAGCACACCCATCCCGGCGATCAAATATTGAGCACATCCTATAATGTTTATCCGCTCACCAAGACCATTCCACTGAGCAGAAAAACAGCCTCATTGTCGAGCTACCGGTTCCTGTCAAACGGCATCGATCGCGATCAAGAGATCGCCGCTCTGATTCGATCAAGAAGGCCGATCGTCTACCTGGAAGAAGGAGCAGGATCACAATCGAATGAGAAGAGAACCGATATCATCGGCTGCGAATTGGCCAAAATCTACACACAATCCTATGATGTCGGTCCTCGCTTGCAACCTTATCGTGGTTTTCTCTCCAGAATTCATGTTGCTACCGAGCTACATGAAAACCGGGACTGAAATCGATTCCCCCGTTGCTGCGCTGGCTCATTGAAACTGCGCTGCCATGCCGAGGGACCTGCTTTTCTTGAGCGCGCAGATTGCCTGTCGATCGGGCAGTGACATGCTGCAAACAGATCCTTGCATCGAGATGTCGCTAATCCACTACAATGTCAGTTGGGCTGTCCGATCGGTAGCTATCCATTTTTCCACCCTACTTAGAATCTCATACCGCCATGCGTCGTCCATCCAAAGATTCATCCCACAAACTGTCCGCCGATAGCGCGCGCCTGGTCACCTTTGCACAAGCGATCGTGCAAGCGGCCAGCCGCATCGAAGAGCGGGCCTGGGAACACAGCCTGGATACGCAGCTCCAGAAATTGTTAAAGACCGGCCACCAGGACACGATAGACACCACCCTCGCCAGCTTGTTCAAGGAAGACTTGAGCGCCTACGATGTGCTGATGGACTGCGTCGAAGCCGGCAGCGAATCAGTCATCGTCACGCGCGAAGAAAACGGCGTGTCGGTGCCCTACTGCGCGCTGCTGGTCGCCGTGCCGGTGCTGGCATGGACTCGTTTCTCGATCGCGTCGGGCCCGATCCCGGCCGACCAGTTGTCCACGCTGGCGACCCATTTTTCGGCCCACCTGCTGGCCGACGATGTGCTGATGGCGATGGCACCGACGCTGTTTTCGATCGACCAGTTGCCGCGTAGCCATGTCGAAACCTATGCCAAGACGCAAAAGCTGGCCCAGGCTGCATTGAAAGGGACTGCATTGAAGCCCGAGACCAAGGCACCCGAGACCGCACCCTTCCTGGCCGATACCCGCTACCTGCTCGCTGTCGTGCTGGCCCCGGTGGGCGCGCCGCTGTTTCGCTGGCAAGTGCCGGCCAACCAGGCCAATTTCATCGCCGAACGCAGCGCTGCGCTGACCCAGTGGCGCGCTCAAGCCACGCCAACCATCACGCGCCTGCTGCC
>CANFGA010000005.1 GCA_947446335.1 Oxalobacteraceae bacterium
CTGGCCCAGACGGCGCTGCCGCTGCGCTGCACCAGCGTCATCGCGTGGACGCCGCTGGCATCGCTGCCCACGGCCAGCAATTCATCGCCACTGCTGAAATGACGCAGCAAGGGACGCACCAGATCAGCGCTTTGCAGCACGGAGCCGCCGATTTGATGATTGAGGCAATCCCAGGCCGGCGCCCATCGATCGAATTCTGCCGTGGGATAAAATTTCCATTGCATGGTTGTATCCTTGATGGCGATGTAAGTTGACAAAGCAGCGCGCAACAGTACGCTGCAGCGCCAGGTCGGGACAGCGCTGCTAATGCCGGGCTTGAGCGCAGAGCATCGTGCTGCGTATGGTGGCAATCATCCATTCCAGTTCCGCTGTATCGAGTTCCTGATGACATGGAAACTGAAACACCTTGCGCGAAAATTCGACGCTGATCGGACAGATCGATGCATCCACGCCTGGCCAGAGCACTTCGCCGAAGCGGATGATGGGCACCCCGGCGCGCTTGAGGGTGGCAAATATCCGCTCCGGTTGATCGATGACCAGAGGGAAAGCATAAGGAACCACCTTCTCCGGCAACACAGGAAACAGAGGATGGCAACCGGGGATGTCGTTGCAAGCGTCCAGCAAGCGCTGATAATGGCTGCGGCGCAGCGCAATGATGCGTCCGAAATCAAGAGCGTGCATCAACAGGCGCGAGGCCAGCGACATGCGCTTGTCCAGCCAGAGCGGCTCGAACGATGTGCCGCCTTCGGCCGAGTTGGGCGCCGTCGACAGCTTGTTTCTTTCCGGGCCAGCGGCACGCTTGATGCTGCCCCAGACCACATCCTTCATCCACAACAATGGCTTTGCGATGTGGCGCACGATGCAAAGCCGTCGATAACGAAATGCCGCTTCCAGCGCATTGATCGCCGATTTGATTTGCAAGGAGATGCCCGGGTGCTGCAAACGCAAACCGCTCGCGCCTGATCCATGCATGGCGATGCAACCGCCGTCATAGATGGGAAAAAACTTCCACGGTGACGCGATCGCGTATTGTCCGAAACTGCCTATCGGTTTGCCCGCGACTTCGCCAAAAAAGGCATGGGCGCAATCCTCCAGGAAGGCCAACCCATGAGCCTGGCAAAACTCGGCAATGGCCTGATTGTCTTGCGGAAAACCAAAATAGTGGGTCACCAGCATCGCGCTTGCGCATCCTTCTTGCAACAGGCGCGCGACATCGTCGAGGTCGACGCCGGCATCGGCTTTGATCCGGTAAAACACCGGAATGGCTCCCAGCCATGCAACCGGTTCGATCATCGCATTGCAATGGTAGGCCGGCACCAGCACCCGGTCGCCGGCTTGCACACCCATCAGGCGCAAGGCGTTGCCGATACCCATGCGCCCGCTGGTCAAGAACTGCAATTGGCCCAGCTCCATGAACGACGCGATGCCAGCTTTTTTTTTGCTGAACAACGCAGGCCACGATAGCACTGGATCTTTGGGTATGGTTGGCCTTGGAAAGGCTTGCTCGGCGCTCATGAAAAAGCGGAGCAAGGGATGGTATCCGGGTCACCGTTGTCAGCTGCTACGCATCGACTGGCAGCGTAGCAGTGCGGCATTGTGGCAGTGCGATGGGTGCACAAATTCATGCGATTGCCGATGGGATGTGAATGATAAATCGATTAGACACTGCCATATTTTCTTTGAATTGATGCTTAACAATGTTTTCGAAAAAGCATGAAAAGAGGGTGGGGTGCGGCAAACAACTTGATCGGGCGCATGGGTAGTTCCGGCAGCGTCTTTAAAATCGAGAACGCAGCGGGGCGATGCCTGTCGTCCTCCATGGTTTGCAACGGAAAGGGTATCGATGCCTGTTGATCCATCATCCTGGTCTTGGCGACTTGGCATTTTTCAGATGCCGATAGCGCAGTTTGCGTTCATCCTCGTTTTGCGTGATCCTGGCAACGAGCACGAGGCCTGCCGTGCGCGCCCGTGAATCGGTGCCAGCCATCGTCGTGGGCGCCGGTTTGAATGCACTGGGCATCGTGCGCAGCTTGGCCGCTGGCGGCGTTGCGACCCATGTGCTGGGACGACCAGGCGGCATCGCGATGCGCTCACGCCACGGCTGTAAACACAGTTTGCCCGATGCCGCTGGCGATACTCTGGTACACGCCTTGCAACATCTGCTGGCATTGCCATCGATTCCAAATGGCAGTCGACCCGTGCTGTTCTTGACAGAAGAAAACGCGGTGCGCATCGTATCGCAGCGCCGCGCCGAGCTTTTGCCACTTTTTCGGATCGACTTGCCCTCTGTAGACACCTTGCATGCATTGATGGACAAGACTGCCTTTCAAGCGCTGGCACAAGCCGCTGGTGGCTTGATACCGCCAGCCATCAGCTTGTCCGATGTAGCCGACTTGCCGCGCCTGGCCACATTGCGCTATCCGGCAGTACTGAAACCGGCTTACAAGCATTATGCTTATGGTGCCGTGTTTCAAAAAGCCTATGTCGTCGCCTCGGCCGATGAAGCGGCGGCACGCTGGCGAGAGATCGCCCCGGTGCTGTCGGATCTGATCGTGCAAGAGTGGATTCCTGGCAGCGACAGCGACATCTATTTCTGTTTGCAGTACATTGGCGCTGACGGCGTCGCTGTTGCCAGTTTCGTCGGGCGCAAATTGCGTTCCTGGCCGCCGCGCATCGGTGGCACCGCGAGCTGCATCGCAGCGCCCGAGCACGACGCCGAATTGACCGGCTTGACATGCGACTTCTTTCGCGCGGTGGGTTTTGTCGGGATGGGCAGCATGGAGTACAAGCGCGATAGCAGGAACGGGCGCTTTTACATGATCGAACCGACCGTCGCGCGCACCGATTTCCAGGAAGAAGTCGCCACGTTAAATGGCATCAATATTCCACTGGCTGCATTTTTGCATCAGACCGGCGCCGCCAGCATCCCTTGCAAGATTCCCGGTCTGCCTCGCCTGTGGCGTGAACCGGTCACCGATCGCTGGGCGCGCGAATCTGACACAGGGCGACGACCGGAAGCGGCCATTGCCCATGTTGCCCAGGACGCCTATTTCAGGCTGGCCGATCCGATGCCTGCAATCGCCGCCATCTGGCGCCGCCTTGTGGCGCGCTGGCGTCTGCTGTGGGAAAAGGCAAGATCGCACACGCCCCCGGACTTGAAAGGCCATGCATGAAACACTGGATCATCGCCGCGCGCGACCGCCTTGGCTTCGGATATCGACAGGGCGAGCCTGAAAATTCAATTGCCACCCATCTGGAAGCGGCTGCGCAATGGATCTTGCGCGCGCAAGGTGCTACCGATGATGACGGGGCCGCCCATTCCTGGGATGTGCGGCGCCGCAAATGGTCGGCATCTTATCCTGAGACGAGCGGCTATCTGATTCCCACGCTATATGACTATGCGCTGCATTTCCAGCGTCCGCAGTACCGGGAAGCGGCGCGCAAGATGGCGCAATGGGAAGTCGAGGTGCAAATGGACGACGGCGCCGTGCGCGCCGGCACGATGGATGCAGAAGTGCTGGCCCCCACCATTTTCAACACCGGCCAGGTGCTGTTCGGCCTGGCGCGCGCAGCCCTGGAAACTGGCGAGCCAGCTTTCGTTGACGCTACCAGGCGTGCCGCCAACTGGCTGGTCGAGGCCCAGGACGAGGATGGCTGCTGGAGGCGCTATCCGTCGCCGTTTACCACCACCACGGTAGCTGCCTACAATACGCGCACGGCGTTCGGCCTGCTGCGTGCATTCGAAGTGGTGCCAGATGAACGCTATCTGCGCGCCGCCGAACGCAATGCCGGCTGGGCCATCGGCACGGCCCAAGCCAATCATTGGCTCCCTGGCAATTGCCTTGGCGTGCATCTCGATGACAGGGCATTGACGCACACGATCGCGTACTCGATCCGGGGCTTGCTGGAGGTTGGCGTGGCGCTCGACCGGCCGCGCTATCTCGAGCAGGCGCTCGCGATGGCGCAAGCGGTGGCCAGCACACAGCGCCCCGATGGCGCCTTGCCCGGCTATCTCAGCCCCCGCTGGAAGGGGTTGGTGAACTGGACTTGCGTGACCGGCAATGCACAAATGGCGATCAACTGGTTGCGCCTGGCGCATGAAACCGGCGACGACAAGTTGCTGCGCCATGCCAGTGCAGCCAACCGCTTCAACATGCAGATCCATGAACTGGCTCATGCCGCACCGGAGCGCCGCGGTGGCGTCAAGGGTTCGCATCCGATCGACGGCGGCTACATGGCCTGGCGCTATCCCAACTGGGCCGCCAAGTTCTTCATGGATGCGTTGATGCTGCAGCAACTCGGGCCAGTCGCGCGCAACATCGGCTAAGCGAACCGATGCCGTCAAACCACACGACAGCTTGCTAAATCCTTGATGGTTACCCGGGCCCTGTGGGCGTCGTTCTGAACATGTTTTGTCCCATGCGCAGCAGAAAGCCCAGTCGATTGCGATCCCATGGTGTGAAGCGGGGCAACTGGAATCGGTCCTCGCCGCTGCCGGCGGTGCCCCAACTGGTGGCAACGGCCGCTTGAAAGCCAAGCTGTCTGACGATGTCCACGTGATTTTGCCCATAGTCAGCGCCCGGTTTGCCGTTCGGATAAGCGAACAGCGATACTGGAGCGCCGGTGATGCATTCGAGCTGAGCGCGGCTCTGCCGTATTTCAGCGCTTGCCGCCAGGTCGGAGATACGCGCCAGTATCGGATGGCTAACCGTATGGGCACCGATTTCCATTCCAGATCTGTGCAGCGCGAGAACTTGCGCGCTGCTCATCATGACGCCGGCATTTTTGCCAGCACCACAGATGCGTTGCACCTGCTCCAGTCTTTGCTCCGGCGCAAGATACTTCAGCGCATCGAGCACGGCAGCGATGGCGCGCCGTCGCATGAACATGGATCCGATGTCGAAGCAACCCAGACCGTGCTCAAGCAAGTTAAGGCGATCGCCAGCAGCGCCTCGCACCAGCGCGATCACCCTGTCATTCCACATCTGCCCGCCATCGAGGAAGCCGGTCGCAATGAAAAAGGTGGCGCACAGACCATGGCGCTGCAGTATCGGCAGTGCCACTTGCGCGTTGTCGGCATAGCCGTCGTCAAACGTGATGCAGGCAGCGCGCCTGGGCAAGCGATCTTGCTCCAGCAAACGCACTGCCTTGAGCAGCGGCATGACCTTGAAGCAGCGCTTGAGCAAACCCAGCTGTCGATCAAATGCGACCGCATCGACCTCGCCGGGAAACAATGGATCGGGCTGCGCCAATACCCGGTGATAGATCAGGATCGACAGGCGGGGGGGAGGAAGCAGTCTCATGTCATCCTTTCGACAACTGATTGATGACGGCAGGCCCACCAGCGGCCGTATCGATCGGCGCTGGATCGACTGTGGCCACATCGACCGGCACTGCAGCGGCTGCCGATGCAGCGGCTGCCGGTGCAGCGGCTGCCGCTGCAGTGAACAATACTGGACGGGCCATGTCTGCAAGCGACTGCTCGACGATGACTCTGGTCACCACGAGCACGGCCAACAGGTAATACGGCACATCGAAGTAGGCCAGACTGAGGAAGGCGCCACCGACAAAAAAACCGATCAGACTGGTCTGTATCATTCTTGATAATGTTGCAGCCCAGTGCAGCGATTCATGTTTGCGAGTGTTACGGATGATCCATCGGGCGCAGCGCCAGGTCAGGATGCCGAGCAACAAATAGATTCCCAATCCAACGAAGCCATGCTCTC
Source organism: Oxalobacteraceae bacterium (assembly GCA_947446335.1). Classification (GTDB taxonomy): domain Bacteria; phylum Pseudomonadota; class Gammaproteobacteria; order Burkholderiales; family Burkholderiaceae_D; genus Janthinobacterium. Next base: position 5,727 of record CANFGA010000005.1, read on the forward strand.
CCAGTATTTGAAAATAATTGCTATGGGCCGCGTGTATGTCGGTTGGGTTAGGCGCATAAATGGCGAATGTCGATTGATTATAGATATCGAAGCCACCACCAAAGAAGCGGTCTCTGGCCAGGTTGTAAGTCATGTACCATGCATTGATGCGACCTTGTGCCGAGCCATCAGACTGGTAATCATTGATGGTGTTCATCCGGTCATTCCATTGTTCTGGCATGAGTGCCAGCAATATCGGAATCGTCGATATCATCAAGAATCCGAACGCCATTTTTTTGCGGCTCTTGGTCCACATGAAGATCGACATCGCGGCGATCGCTACAAAAGCTCCCCTCGAATAGGAGCCCAGTGACGCCAGCGCGGACAATAGCATCGATCCCATCAAGGCCCGGCGAATCCAGCGATTGCTGGCATCCTGATGCAGGTAATACATCAAGGGAATCACCATCACCAGCGCCAATGCGATTTCATTGTTGCCGGCAATGAAAGTGCCGTTTGGCCCCCACACCTTGTATGAACCGCCGCTGCGCAGCGTGAAAATGCCGCCTTTGACGCCGTAATATCCTAGCGAAAGCACCAGAATCCAAATCAAGCGGTGCACGTCCCTGCGGCTTTTTATCACAGCCAGGCAGACAAACGTCATCAGCATGATCTTCATCACTTTTTCCCATTGGACCAAAGCGGAATCATAGAAGAGTGAAAACGGCAAGGTCAAGTTCATCCAGAGAACCAGTCCGATCAAGGTCACGGTGACAGAAGTCAATGGCAGATTTTTGGGGTGCCTGCTGAGAACCAGGCTGAAAATCGTTGCCACGGCAATGATGAATGCAAAAGGGAAACTGCTGGCAAAGCCCCATGTCTGGGAGTGCGGATTCATGACGCTGATCCAGACCCACATCAACGCACCGACGACCGGGGATTTGAAAATGAATGGCAAGGATCCAAAAACAATCAAGGTAATGAGCAGATCTCGCATGAATAGTTCGTTTCAAAGTTGTGTTCTGGATGGAACTCATTGACTCCGCTCAAAGTCTGATCGAAGCTAGTCAGTACACTGATTTCAATAATTTCATGATAATAGAACATCGATGAAATGCATTTATTGAGCATGCTCACGACGCTGGCATATTTTGTGTATCAACTTTCATATACTTGCAATTTTTTCATAAAAATTACCGCTATGGATAAGACATGAAAAATTTTATCAATATAATTTTTACAGTAATAATATTGTCTTCTTCGGCGAACATAATCGCTGCAAATTATTGTGGTGAATTGAAAAATTCGATTGGCCCATTCGACTATCGGGAAAAAAAAGAAAATGAAGAGGTTCTCATGCTGGTTGAAAGTCGCCATTTCAACGATAAATTTGAACGCTTGATCGAGGATGAAAGAGGCTATATCGGAGGTGAACTAGCCTATACATTGCGCGTATTTCCAAATCATCATCGGGCATTGATGGCATTTGGGAAGCTTGCGTTGAAGAAAAAAACACAGCACCCGTTTGGATCGACTTATTCGGTTGAATGTTTTTTTGACAGAGCAATGCGATTCAAGCCTGATGATGGAATTGTACGCCTGGTATATGGGATTTACCTTTCCCAAGCTGGAAACACTGAAAAGGCAATAGAGCAACTTATTGTAGCTGATAAATTGGAGCCTGATAATTCCAACATAAATTACAATCTTGGACTTTTATACTTCAAGAAAAATAATTATGAAAATGCAGTAAAGTATGCAAAAAATGCTTATCGGTTGGGATTTTCTCTTCCATGGTTGAAAGATGCGCTGATCAAATCAGGAAAATGGGATGGCCAGTTGGAACAGTAGAGACTATTTTTTCAGACATGTATTTTTGAATAATTTATCTTTATTTGACGGATTTTCAGCATGGTAGATGATGGATTGCGGTCAAGGGCTACCAAGGCGATAGGTTACCTTGGCATTGGGGGCGCGCTCGTCAAAGTGGTTTCACTTGGCAATACGCTGGTACTGGCTAATCTGTTGTCTCCTGCAGATTATGGATTGATGGCTCTGGCGATGATGGTCATCGGATTCATCGGATTTTTGAATGAGGTCGGCATTGGTGCTGCGATTGTTCAAAAAGAAAATTTGACGCCATCCGAAGTGAATGGCTGCTTCGCTATCGCAATGCTGATCAGCATCGTTCTGTTTGGTGCGACCGTCCTGGCGAGCGGGTTCATCGCAGGCTTCTTCAAGAGCGCGCAACTGGAAGCCATGATCTCGGTTCTCGCCGTGGATTTCATCTTTGGTGCAATCAGCACAGTGCCAATGGCGCTGCTGCGAAAAGAAATAAATTTCAAGGCGATTTCCTTCTTGACGATATTTAATGTCGTTTTTCAAAGTGCCATCAACCTTTATCTGGTGATGACCGGCCATGGCGTATGGTCGCTGGTATGGGGCTTCATTGCTGCCAATTTTGCCTGCAGCGTGGGCGCGTTCGTGCTGTCGGAATGGCGACCAAAAGGTCGATATGGATGGCGCGAAGCCAGTGGTTTGGTGATTTATGGCTTGCATGTCACATTGTCGAGACTGTTCTGGTATTTGTACACCAATGCAGACAAGGCGATCATAGGCAGGTTGCTCGGGCCAAAATCGCTGGGAATATACGACATGGCATTCTCGCTGGCGACATTGCCAAGCAGTCAGGTAACCTCGCTCGTGGTCAATGTGGCATCTCCTCTATTTTCCACGCTGCAAAACGATCACTTGCGCCTCAATTCGGTCATTCTCAAATTGACCAGGGCAGTGACCTATGCGACTTATCCGGCACTCATCGGGATGCTGGCCTGCTCGCGCGAACTGATCTCTGTAACGCTCGGGGCAAAGTGGATGGATATCCTGATTCCTTTCGCTGCCTTGTGTCTGACCGGACTCATCAAATCGGTCGATCCTCTGTTGACTCAGGCACTGACCAGCACTGGCCATGTCAAGAAAGTGTCTTTTTACACTGGCATGTGTGGCATTTTGATGTCGCTGGCACTGGTCACAGGCGCTCTGGCTGATGGTTTGCGCGGCGTATCCCTGGTCTGGGTCGCGGTTTATCCATTGCTTTCAATTAAACTTTTAAACGATGTCTGCCGCTTGAGCGGGATGAAAATGATGGATTATTATAAAAATCTTGTTCCTGCGCTGGCCGCCTCGATCGCCATGGGACTGGCAGTCATTCTTCTACGGGAAATTCTTCTTCATTTTCATCTTGCATTGCCCTTGGTGCTTGCCATCGAAATTGCAGGAGGCATGCTGGCCTATTTTTTCTGGATGATCTATGTCGATGCGGATGCCATCGGAGAAATTCGGCAAGTCATGATCGATATCGGACTTTCTGAACGGCACTTCAATCGATGGCCTTTCAATCGAGTCCTTTTTTCATGATGGCACGTCATTAAAATCCGATAAATTGAAAAAATATAATCTGTCTTTTGCCGATTGGTCTTCTGCAGAATATATGCAAGCCATGCGCTGCATATTCAGTGGCAAGGTGGCAAGTGGAGGGGAGGTAGCCAGACTTGCGATCGCTTTGTCTCGAATTTTCAGTCCGAGCATTGCTTATCCTGTCAATTCGGGCCGCTGCGCCATCAATATCGCCTTGCTGTCTTTTTCCCGTAAGAAACCGGAGCGAAAAGATGTCATCGTTCCAGCCTATGTCTGCCCAAGCGTCGTGGACATCGTCCGCGAATCGGGGTTCAACCCGGTTTCATGCGAGGTCGGCATCGACCTCAACTTGAGTCTTGCCGCATTGTCTACTGCATTGACTGTCAACACGCTGGCAGTGATCGCTCCGCACATGTATGGTTGTCCAGCCAGAATTGACGAAATAGAAAAATTATGCCGCACATCTGGCATTTTTTTGATCGACGACGCGGCGCAAGTCATCGGCATTGTCCATCATGGAAAAATGCTGGGTACCTTCGGCGACATCGGCATCCTCAGCTTTGCCCAGTCAAAATCGGTGGTGACTGGAATAGGAGGATCCGGCGGTGCTCTCCTGATCAATAATTCTGACTTTGATGAAGAAATCCGGCTCGACTGCAATCGACTGTCTCCACCGCCACACCGACTTGCCATGTTTTCATATTTTTTATGGAATTGCATCTGGGGCAGTCATACTGGAAATTCCGGATATTATTTTACCCGTATCAGGGAAGCATTGGGATTGAAGTCGAGCCAGATTCGGATCAATGCTCGCATCAGCAATCTCGACGCTGGAATCGCTATTGCTCAAATCGAACGCCTTGAAACAATGCAAAGAACCAGGATCGACAAGATCGAGTCTTATTACCGTGCAGCAATGAAGTTCAACAATCTTCATTTTCCACAATATGCGCCGGGAAGATATCTTGCCCGTATCATGCTCGAACTTCCAATGCCTGTCGATATCGAAGCTTTGCGCTCGATGTTGAAGAGGCGGGGAATCAATACCAGGCCGGGATACCTGGTCCAAGCTGTCGATCATGGGCATGCAAACGAACGATGCCTGCTGGAAGTTCCATCGGGCAAGGAAATAGGCGACATCGAAGCGTTCGATATCTGCGCCATCATCAGTGGTGCACTCGATGCCTTGCATTGTCCCTCAAGCATCGGACCATAACCGGTTGCGAGGGGCCAACCGGCCAGCCGATCGCCTTGCTTGATCATAAATACTTGGCAAGACGCCAACCCAATGGCAGCGATTGCAAGCGTCGCTTCAATGCCAATTGTGCTGGCGCACGGATTTGAAACAGGTCAAAATTGACATCGCAGCAAAAATTGACATGACGCCGGGTCAGCTCGGTCGGACTTCTGGGCGAAACAGCATGGATCGATCTGGAAGAGTTCAGAAACAGTACCAGAGTGTTGGCTGCATACCTTGCGGTACGCACCGTTTTCACCGCAGATGGATCGACTTCTGCCGGCAGCGTGGCGATGCGTATTGAATTGTGTCCGTCATACAGTCCTTGGTCTGCCTCGCAGATGTCCAGATCGGCACCGATGGAATCATCATTTGATTGTCGGAAGTACAGCAGGGCGGCAAACAATTCCGACGGGCGATCGACATGCGGCCCGCGCACGGTACGCGGTTGGCGCGTGTAATTGACATAAAACTGGCACTCCATCGAGACGTCGGCACCCGGCGCCAACGCATTTTCCTTGCCACCGGGACGCATGCCGACATTGAATTGATCCAGCGGGCGGCCTGCGCGCGCCTCCAGATCGGGATGCAGTCGTAGCAAAGCAGGGCCCGCCAATCTGGTCAATTCTCGAAAGAACGCCGTTGACGTGTGGTAGCGAAAGAAATCCTGCCACAGTGGCGAAATGGCGCGATTGTTCAAGACCTTGCAGGCGGGATAGTCGAACCAGGTATCGGCGACGGGGCGCTCATTGACAATCAGGGCGTCATCGGGGAAGCTCGCCTCGAGTTCGGCGAACAACGCTGGATCGAGCGCATTTTCAATCACGAGATGCGGGTAGGGTTCGAGCACCAGATCCATGCTCGATGCCTTTGACAGTATGCTCAAATGGTTGCCTAAGTTCATTAAGGAGCTCCTTGTCAATAAATCAGTTGCAAGCATTGCGCCAGCGCGGTGAAGTGCCGCTCGACTGCGCCAAGGGCAAACTGCAATGCCTCCTGGACCAGCAGAAGATGGGTGCCGCCATCTTTTGTCTGCGCGATCCAGGTGCTCCATAGTTGAGCCAGGCCAATCGCATCGGACGCTTCAAACACGGCCTGTTGTTCCATCATCATCTGGTAGACCGGGTAGGAAGGATAGATTGCTTGCCAGCCTGGCGCGACGCTGACAGGCTTGCCGAAGGCCAGTGGTTCGAGCACGTTATGGTCGACCCCGACGTGTGCTGCAGTAGCGGCTGCATAGAAATCGCGCAAGTCTCCTGTTGTGTCCAGCACCAGACAGTCGATCTCGCGGCCGATCGGCGCATCTGGCATTCTTGATCTGAAGCCGGCCTGTAAGGTCCGTTGCGACAGCATTTGCTGCAATTCGTGCATGCGCTCGGCGACCTCCGGGTGCCTGGGTGCAATCACGAGCAGCGCGTCGGCATGCACCATGCGCACGCTGGAAAACGCATCCAGCACGATCGCTTGCTCGGCAAGATTGGTGACGCATCCAGCGACGATGATCGGACGGGCTGATTCGATCAATGCGCCCAGAATCCGGGGGCTGTGAGCCTGAGCCAGACGCCAGTCGCTGCGCAGCATCGCATCGAACTTGATGTTGCCGGTCACAATCACGTCGCGCGGCACCGCACCCGCGAGTATCAATTCTTCGCGCGTGCGCTCGGTTTGCACGCAAATGACATCGAACGCGTGCAGATAGGCGCGCCGGAACAGGCGCCGCTCGATGCTATCCATCCGGCATGCCGGTTCATAATGGTAAAGCCAGCCATTGACCACGACGGCAACAGCGCCGCGCCGCTTGGCTTCGAGCACGAAAGCGAATGAAAACCGGCAAGGCGCATCCGATGGAAGGCAGGGTATCTCGGCCACGACCAGCAGGCTGGGCGGATAATGCAGCGCGAGCGCGCGCGCATCGTCGCCGTGCCCGTGCGTGACGCAGATTACCGCATCCGGATAGCGTGTCGCATAACTGGCCCGGTAATGCGGATGATCGGTGATCAGGACCAGTTTCAGGTGCGCCAGGCGCGCTGCCAGTTGTCGCAAGAAAGGTTCGATCGCATTCAACTCCCCGATGGTGGATGCGAATACCCATAGCGCCGCTGTCGCCGACTGCGGCTGGGCAAGTTCAAGATGCGCTGCAGCGGCATTGCCGCGCAAGTCGCTGAGGCGTTCAAGCAATTGGAACAAGCGCCATTTTGGCCAAGTGGTCATGCCGACCCGGGTGATTCCGGCACGAGGATTTTGCAGCACGAAACTCATAAGCTCACCTCATTTTTTTGGAGAACGATAGTGCCGATATGGACAGGCCATTCATCAACTGTGCCAACGCCTGGGTGCGCCGATGACGCGCCGCGCCGGACACCATGTCCCTGCAGGGCAGCGCCGCCATTCCGCAACGCACCGATTCGATGAACAGGGGAAGAATGGCCTCGATTTGATCGGCAGAATCGAGATCTGCCATCGCATCCATGCCGGCCTGGCGCAGCAATCTGGCGGTATCGCCGGAGGCATCGGAGAGACAAAGGATGGGGCGTCGGGCGCGCAGATATTCATAGATTTTGGCGGGAATTTGCTGGTTGCAGCCAGTACCTTGCATCACCAACAGCGCATCGCTGCACAGCATTTCATGCAAGGCATCCTGGTACGCAACCGGCGCGCAAATTTCGATGAACGGTTCGACCCGGTATCGGATAGCCAGTTGCTGCAGCAAGTGGACATGCTCGGGAGCACGAAAACGCAACTTCAGTTGTCCTGGCTGGATCTTTCCTGCAGCCTTGAGACGTCCTAGCGCGATGAACAACTGTTCGGGATCGCGCTCGTGAGGGTAGACTATGCCACTGTGCAACAGCGTCACGCAATCTGAATTCAAGCATTGTCGCGAAGATGCGGCGCGCTCGACTTCAATGAAGCTCTCTTCATCGTAGCCATTTTCAATCACCTTGATGCGCCCGGCCGCCTCCGGATAGCGCTCGCAGTACATCCGGGCAGCGCCAGGGGAGGTGAACACGCAAGCTGCAGCATGCGAGATCGCATGCTGTTCGATATCCTTGAAACATTGCCAAGTCAATGGGTCGCTCGGGTAGCCGACCTGGGCCATAGGATCGCGGAAGTCGGCGATCCAGGCAACCCCGCTGCGCCTGGCCAGTTCGGCGCCGATCAGGTGCGCTGTAGCGATCGGGTAAGTGGACCAGATAATATCGGGATTGAATTCACGGATCATGCGCATGCCTTCGCGCACCGCAGCGATTTTCCAGTTGACCCAGCGATCGGGCCTTGCCATCGCGTGCACATAACGCCCTGCGATGGCAAGGTGGCGTGCGGTATCGAGCGCAAAGGCGCGCCGCACCACGGTGCCTTCAGGAATCGATGAATTCAAGTCACTGCTGGTGCGTTCATAGGCGCGCGGATGGGCCGACAAGACCAATGTTTGCCAGCCGAAGTCGGGCAACTGCTGGACAAAGCGCAAGGTGCGCTGTATGCCGCTGCTGCCAGCCAATGGCGGGAAATGGTAGGCTACCATCAGAACCCGCTTCATATCAGTAGATATCGGCATTGATTTTTCCAAAGAATTCGTTTTGCTAGATAAAATAAACAACATGCAGCCTACTAATTGATGAATTGAATTTTTATCTTTGCCGTTGGAAATAGATCAATTAGCTTGATTCGCATGGCCGTCAATGAAACAATTTTTTTGCTGTATCGTATAATCCATGGCATCTCAAAAAATCAATCAGAGTTCCGCGCGAATTATCGAAATTGTCAAGAATTTTGTTTTTTTGGCGAAACATGAAGCCGTAAAAAGATCGCCATTTTTCGGTATGATCAATATATTTTCGTGCAGCAATATAGTCTGATTTTAATTCCAATCTAGGTGTTTCCGGTCGAAACAGGGAACGTATCTTCTCGTCACCGGATATCCGTTCGAAACCTTGTTTTTGAAGCAGAGTGGTCAAGGTTTGCAGGGAGAAATTATAAATATGTGCCAAATGAAACGTACGCAGGAAATCGGCCTGGAAGAGGTTGCCACGGACGTCCTTGATTCCGGGAACTTCAATGTAAAGATGGCCATTTTCTCCTAAAATTTCACGAGCACGTCGCAACTGTCGACCAGGTTCCTTGATGTGTTCCAACACATGTGAATAGATGATCAGTGCTGGCGCCTCCTGAAGTTCCAAATCGAACAAGTCGCCGCTGCGCAAGTCGAGCCCCATCTTTTTTCCAGCTACCATGTTGTCGACGCCGAGATCGGTTCCAATAACCCGATAGCCTCGCTCACGAAATGCGTGGAGAATTCCGCCAGCGCCACAGCCGATCTCGACGATCAATGCGTTCTGTGGAATTGTCAGTTTTTTCAAGACATAGTCTGCAATGCGCTGGCCGCGCCAATACTCTTCGCGAAAAAAATCTTCTGGTTCCCCTACCAGATCAGCGATATAGAGTTTACGATAGTGTTCGGTATAAAAATCATGGTAATCGATATCCCGCATGTCCGGATTTGTTTGCAATAGGCCACACTTTTTGCACATTGTTGTTTGAATAGGGAATCCGTAACGATCATGTTCCGCCAATATATCGAATGCATCGCCGTCACAGATGACACAGCAACGATCAGCAAAAACATAATTCCCATCAGAAAATTTCTTGAGCACGGCATTGCGTTCCAGTTTCAAATTTGAATTCAAGATGACATTATGCGATGCCGTGATGGAAAATCTCGATGAAATCAATTTTCTGGACATGTGCATGACGAACCCTTTGATTTTTTATTAAAAATGGAGTAGATTTTTTGAATATGAAGTATTTCATTTAATGAGTAATAAGAAATTCAGATCCTTGAACTGGAATGTCGATATTAGAATTTTTTCGAATTCGCATCGGTTAATGTTTCCATCCGATGATGCATCAACAAATATATCGAAAGATGCGTTAAGCCAAGGTATGGCAACTTTGGATTAATCTATTAATTTATTAATCGATTGAAATCATTTTTTAACGATTTTTTTTATGATTCTATCGACATGGATGATTGCAGACTTGGCTGCCATCACCATTTTTCCATGTAAATCATGTATCCTAAGAAAAATTCTATTTTTTATTGAATTTTTAAAAATTAATACATATCCTCGTTCTTTCGTTATGTTTGAAGATTGATAGGTATGTCCTGGAACGCCATAGCCAAGATCGATGCAAGAGAATTTGAAGGATGTTGTCAGGTCTTCTATGGCAAGATGAAGAATGGATGTTCCTATTGAAAAATCAGGCAACTCGCTGGAATAAAAAATATTATGTATGTGAAAAACTTTGCTTGAATGCGTTCCAAAAATGAGCGCAGCCGGAGCCATGCCACATTCAAGTACATAGCAAAGAAGCAAGTTCCTGCTTGCCAGTAACTTGCATTTTTCTTCGCTTAAAAAAACATGTCTTTTTTCTTCAGGAACCAGATGCTCGATTGCTGACATCAGGCGAGTCACGTCCGACGATTGCTCAATCCTGTGCAACGAGAGTGTGCCGCAATGCTCTTGCAACAGCCGGATCTGTCGATTCAGGTTATAGCGTTTTTTTGCGCTGAATTGTTGCAAATACAAGTCGAAACTGGAAAACAATGGAATGGTATGGCATTGACGCCAGCCGTCGACTGCGTATGTGCAGAATTTTTCCGATATCACCGCTGAATGTCGAATGGAATTCCACAGCCTGGATGCAGAAGGGAGCGTTGCCATGCAGACGGCCTGACAACCATCGAATTGGCTCAGCAAATGAATGATAATTTTCTCGATCAGATCAGGTTCGGCAGGCGCCAGCGGAATACTTCCAAGTAATCCAACGACTTGAAATTTTTTTTGTCCCCATTTTTTCGATCCTGCTTGAAACACCATCGTCTCATCCCGGATTCGCACCGGCATGATGCCCACCAGTTGATCATCATCGGTTCTGGTGATCGAAAATATTTTCAGTCGGCTCTTGTCGTTGCTGGTTTCAAGCAAGAAATTGAAGAATTCTGGTGTCTGATATATCGCATCCTGGCTTTCTCCTTGCGCCAGCAATCGATTCCATTTCGCCAGAAAGAATTTCTCCTGCAACCTGTCAGTGGCAATGTCAAACCGATATTTTGGCGTTTCATTTTCTTTGCTGGGCTGAATCATCATCATGATTGACGGGGAAATAGTAAAAACTATAAAAAAATTACACGGCGACCTTGCTGATCACATAACGAAATTTCCCCGATGCCTCGGCGGCAATTTCCAATACTTCATCGATGACGATAGTAACCGAGGCACCGAGTCTGGCCTTGAAGCGGGCTTCGATCGTCCGGCACAGTGCAGCATCGAGCGCCGGTGTGGCGACGATCAGAATTCGCGTTTGCTGCAGCGTTTCCTGGATGATCTTGAAGGCTTGCACCTGAGGCAAATCGCGCAAGATGTAAATGAGCGCCAGGCCGTGCATGACGGTGCCGTCTTGCGCGACGATGAAATCGGTGCTGCGCCCTTCGATCTGCTTGAGCAGCGGCAAGCCGCGCCCGCAGCTGCACGGTGCGCTGTCGAGGATGCCGACATCACCGGTGGCGTAGCGGATGAAAGGGAAGTCGCCGGTGGCCAAATGGGTGACGACGATCGCGCCCGGCTGACCATCGGCCACCGGATTACCCTGGGGATCGACGATTTCGACGATGATGTCTTCGGCCGTGATGTGCATTCCCCCTTGCGGACATTCATGGGCGATGAAGCCGGCATCGCGCCCCCCATAGCCATTTGCGACCGGGCAGCCGAAAGTGGCAGCGATCTGTGCGCGCTGCTCGTCATACAGGCGCTCGGCGGTGACAAAGGCGACGCGTACCCCGATATCATCGAGCGCCACGCGCTGTGCGCTGGCATGGCGCGCGATATGGGACAAGGCCGACGGATAGCCAAACAACATGCTGGGCCGGCTGCGGCGCATGCGCTGCAGCAGCTGATCGAGCCGCTCTTGCGACATCTGGAATGCCGGCCATAAACTGGTACGAAACAGCCGGTCGCGCCATGCCCGCAAACGATCCTGAGCCTGCAATTCGATCGGCGAGCCCCAGACCACCAGTTCACGATCGCCGATGTCGACACCCCACCAGCGCGTGGCTCGCCATTTTGCAGCGACATCGTGGCTGACCCGTTGTTTTCCTATGTAAAATACCAGTGGCTCGCCGCTCGACCCTCCGGTGTTGAAGCGGGCCAGGTCCTGCGCGATATCGGACTTGAAGTCGTCGCAGTTAGCGCGGATGTCCGCCTTGGTCAACAGCGGCAGGCGGGTGAGATCGTTCAGCGTGGACAGCCTTGATGGATCAAAACCGATGCGCTTGAACAGGGCGCGGTAATACGGGACATGCTTGCCTGCATGCGCGAGCAACGTGTGCAAGCGTTCCAGTTGCAACGCTCGCAGTTGCTGCGGGCTGTGCCATTGCGACTGTTCCATCCGCAATCGCAGTGCGGTGCTGGCATGCCCCTTGATGCGCTCATGCAAGGGAAACAGCAGCTTTGATACCAGGGCACAGTAGCGGCTGCGACGAAGTGGCTGATGCAGCACGCGCCGGTATTGCGCCAGCAGCATGGGCGCCACTTGCGGCCAGCCAAATTGCTGGACGAAGGCATGACCGGCCGCTGCGATCCGGCGTGCCCTGGCCGGCGCTAGCAAGAGCGCCAGCGCCGCCTGTGCCATGGCCTGCGGGTCACCCGGCGCCACCAGCAAGGCTGTTACATCATGTTGCAACAAGGCTGGAATGCCACCCACGTCGGTGCTCACGATCGGTACGCCGCAGGCGAGCGCTTCCAGCACCGAGTTTGGCATGTTGTCGACCAGGCTGGGATTGAGGACCAGCGCTGCGCTGCGATACAGTGCGGCCATCGCCCCGTGCTCGATGCTGCCCGGGAACGCAACGGCAGAGTCGACGCCTAGTTGCATTGCCAAGTGCTCCAGCATCGAGCGTTCGGGACCGCAGCCGGCGATGCACAGTCGTGCTTGCGGTAACGTGACCTTGATGATGGCGAAGGCGCGCAATGCGTTGGCATTGTCGTAAATCGCTTCCAGGTTGCGCGCCACCAGCAGCAACGGGGCATCGGCAGATGGGACATTGGCGGGCACGCCGGGTACAGCCGCAGAGAAGCGGTCGACATCGATGATGTTGGGCACGATGCTGGCACAAAAGCCGTGTCGCGCGAAGACGTCAGCAAGATAGCAAGAAGGCACGATGATCGCATCGGCCCGATTCAAACTGAGTGCAACCAGATACCTTTGCTGACAAAAAAAGCGGTCAGCTTCGCCGCCGCGGTAGTTGACGACGATGCCTTTGCCCCTGATGCGCGCGATCCAGATCGCCGGCGCAGCAAACAGGTGCCACGACTTGCCCGAGTTGGCCATCACATGAAACAGATCGACCTGATCGGCCGCGCGCCACAGGCGCCGCAGATAATTCGTCAGACGCAAGGCCGCACGCAAGCCTTTGATATTGGCGGCCCAGGCTGGCCAACAAGGGGCGTTGACCGGGACCAATTGGACTGTGGCGCCGCTCGCTTCGAGCAGACTCGATAGCTGCAGAGTCTGGTTGGCCATGCCCCCCGCTGGCGGAGGCAGCGGGCCGACCAGAGCGATGCGCAAGGTGGAGAACGTCATCGCTGCCTGGCCGAGATCAAGCCGGCGTAGACGTCGGCATAGCGGGCCACGCTGGCACGCCAGTTGCGCTCGGACTCGACATAGGCGCGCGCAGCCAGGCGCAGCGCCGGCCATGTTTCGGGGTGCAGAAACAAGCCCAGCAGGGCTTGAGCCAGCGCATCGACATCGTCAGCCTTGAACAGGATGCCGGTTTCTCCATCGCGGATCAATTCGCGGTGACCGCCGACATCGGAAGCGGCCACCAGACGTCCTTGCGCCATCGCCTCTAGCGGTTTCAATGGGGTGACCAGATCAGTGAGGCGCATCTGCCGACGCGGATAGACCAGCACGTCGATCAACGCGTAGTAATTGGCAATGTTCTGGTGTGGCACGCGCCCGGCAAAGACCACGCTGTCGTTGATGCCCAGGCGCGCGGCCAATGCCTTCAATTGCTGCTCTTGCGGGCCGCCGCCAACGAGCAGCAGGCGCAGCTGTGGCAGGCGCTCTTGCATCTGCGGCAGCGCCTGCAGCAGCAGGGTCAATCCCTCGTAATCGTAAAACGAGCCGATGAAACCAGCCACCGGGTGGCCAGCCAGGCCCAGCGTGTGCGCCAGTTGCGGATCCGGCACAGCCTGCGTGCCGAAATTGTCGATATCGACGGCATTCGGGATGACCGTGATCTTTTTTCCCGGTATGCCGCGCGCGCGGATGTCGGTGCGCAAGCCTTCGCAAATCGTGGTCACCGCATCGACCCGGCGCAGCACGTGACTTTCCAGGGCCCGCGTCAAGCGATAGCGCACGCCACCCTCGACACTGGTGCCATGGTCGCTCGCTGCATCTTCCCAGAATGCCCTGATTTCATAGACGACCGGAATGCCCAAGGCACGCCCCACGCGCAGCGCTGCGATCGCATTGAGCGAGGGCGAGTGAGCATGCAATATGTCAGGGCTGGACATTTTTGCAATCTGGTACAGGCGCTTGGTCAAGCCATCGATGACGCCATATTGTCTCAGTGCTGGCAGCCTGGCCCACAGATGCTTGCAGGCTGCCGTGCGAAAGAAATGCCAACCATCGACTTGCTGCAAGGACGCGGCAGGCTCATCTTGCGGCGTGCCTTGCTTGGCACTGGTCAGGTGGATCGTGTGCCAACCCATTGCGCGTTGCTGCTTCAAAATGGCCAGCGTTCGAAAGGTGTAGCCGCTCTGTAGCGGTAACGAGTGATCCAGTATGTGCAGAATGCGCATGCAACTCCCGGTATGGTCATTGGTCAATTTTCTCATCATCAACAAAAATGCAGCACTGCCTGTTGATCGATCTCATGCCGCCGCCTGCTCGCTGGCCAGAGCTTGTTCGAGCACAGTGCGCAAGAACGATTCGAACATCAGCAGCGTCCATAGCGCCGAACTGTGATCGTGCCGCCCCGATTGATGTTGAGCCAGCAATTGTTGAACATAGTCCATGTTGAAGATTCCACTCTGCTGCAGCGTCTTGCCCATCAACGCATGCTGCAGCCGCAGTCGCAACGGACCGCGCATCCATGTCGCCAGCGGTACGGCAAATCCCATTTTCTTTCTATATAGTAATTCCTGCGGCAGATAAGGCAGCAGCGCCTTTTTCAACAGATACTTGCCTTCCGTGCCGCGCAATTTCAAATCGGCGGGCAGGCTGGACATCCATTCGACCAGTTGATGGTCGAGCAATGGCACACGCACTTCCAAGCCGTGGGCCATGCTGGCACGATCGACCTTGGTCAGGATGTCGCCGGGCAGATAGGTTTTCAAGTCCAGGTATTGGACGCGCGACAAAGGGTCTTCGGTCGGACAAGCGCGGGCATGGCGATGCAACACTTCCACGGCGCGATACTGGTTCAGACTGCGCCTGAAATGCGGCCTGAACAGGCGCTCGCGCATCGCATCGTTGAAGATCGAGATACCGTGAAAATAGGCTGCCACAGAATCGCGCGCCAGCGCTTCAAACGTGGTCTTGGCGCGCAATGGCTTGGGGGCCCAGTCCGCTTTTGGATAAATTTTTCCCATCATGCCAAAAAGCGGGCGGCGCACGCTCATGGGCAGCATCGCGCGCAGCCGCTCTTCATGCAGATGCCAGCGATAACGCCGATAACCGGCCAGGTTTTCATCGCCGCCATCACCGGATAGCGCGACCGTGACACGCTGGCGTGCCAGTTGGCACACGCGGTAAGTCGGCAGCGCAGAACTGTCCGCAAACGGCTCATCATAGAGCCGCGCAAGCTGGTCGATCAGATCCACTTCATGCTGCTCTACCTGCTGCGCATGGTGCTCGGTTCGATAGCGGCGCGCTACCATCTCGGCATAGCCCGCTTCATTGAAATTGGGGTCGCCAAACGAAATCGAGCAGGTATTGACCGGTGCATCCATGCTTTGCGCCATCATGGCTACCACTGCGCTCGAATCGACACCGCCGGACAGGAAGGCACCGAGCGGCACTTCGGCCACCAGGCGGATCTCGACCGCTTCGCGCAGGCGTGCGATCAATTCGTCGCCAGCTTGCGCTTCGCTGATGGTCGAGTCGAGCTGGAACGGGATATCCCAGTAGGGTTTGGGCAAAGGCAAGGCTTGCGCGCGGCGCAGGCACAAGGCGTGGCCAGGTGCCAGCTTGCGGGCTTGCTTGAAAATGGTGCGCGGTTCCGGCACATAACCATAAGCAAAATAATCTTCGATCGCCAGCGGATCGAGTTCGCGCAATAGATCCGGATCGGCCAGCAGTGCCTTCAGTTCGGAGCCGAAGATCAGTTTTCCGTTGCCGAGCTGGGCATAGTAGAGCGGCTTGACGCCGAGCCGGTCACGCGCCAAAAACAGCGTTTGCTGATTGCGATCCCATATGGCAAAGGCAAACATGCCGCGAAAATGCTCGACGCAGCGCTCGCCCCATTGCTCCCAGGCGTGAACGATCACCTCGGTATCACTGTGGGTGCGAAAGCGATGGCCGGCTTGCGCCAATTGCTGCATCAGCGCCTTGAAATTATAGATTTCGCCGTTGAAGACGACCACCACGCTGCCGTCTTCATTGAAAAGTGGTTGCTGGCCGCTGGCCAAGTCGATGATCGAGAGGCGCCGATGGCCGAGCCCGATGCCCGGCTCGAGATGCAAGCCACCCTCGTCGGGGCCACGATGCAGCTGGCTTTGGTTCATCTTGTTCAGCAAGGACTGGTCTATCGCGTCCTTGCCATACAGATCGAAGATGCCGACGATTCCACACATGGTGATCCTTTCTATTGGGAGTGCTTCTCGTTGTTACCAGCCATCAGGGCGTCATACACAGCAAGATAGCCATCGGCCATCGCCGGCAAGCTGTAGTGTGACAACACCGCGCGCCGCGCCCGCATTCCGTGCTGCTCGGCCAGTCCCGGAGCGCTGCAATAGTTGCTGATGGCCAGCGCCAGCAGTTCCGGTGCCAGCGGGGCGACCAGGGCGCCGGTGTAGCCAGGCTGCACCAGATCGACATTACCACCGACCGCAGTGGCGACGACTGGCAAGCCGGAAGCCATCGCTTCCAGGATGGTGTTGGAACTGCCTTCGGTCAGCGATGGTAGAACGAACAGATCCATCGAGCGCATCAGTTGCGCGATATCGTCGCGCGCACCCGGCAGCCAGGCCATCGCGCTGAGCCCGGCTTCTTCCAATAGCGCCTGGCATTGGCTGCGGCACGGCCCTTCGCCGATGATCATCAAGCGCAGTTGCGGCCACTGGCCATCGGCCACCAGCAGTACGAAGGCGCGTACCAGCGTGGCGAAATCCTTGGCATCGATCATGCGTCCGACGCTGCCGATGACGAATGTGTCTTCGCGCAGAAATCCGGCTGGCCCGACCGTGGCGGCCGGCCCCAGGCGTGGATGAAATTGCACACTGTCGACGCCGTTGTTGATCTGTGTCACGTGCGTGGCAGGCACTCCGATGCTCTCGATCAGCCAGCGCTGCAAGTCCAGGCTGACGGCGATGAAATGGCCGACCAGAGGGCGCAGCAATTGGCGCAACAAGCGGTGCTTGCGGTTCTTGCCATCGACATCGTTTGCGTCGCGGCCGTGTTCGCTATGCACGCGCAGCTTGATGCCGGCCGCCAGCGCCAAGAGTTGTCCTTCGAGGCTGGCCAGATTGCGGGTATGGATCAAGGTCGGTTGCAGCCGTTTCAAGGTTCGATACAGATGCAGGTAATGGCGCCAATCCTTGCCCTCGCGCTTGTTCAGTGCAATGATTTCAACACCCTGGGCCTTGATCCTTTGATGAAAATGTGAAAAATCCTTCAGGCAGACGATCGCATGGCGATAGCGTTCCGGTGGCATCTGATTGATCAGGTTGATCAATCCATTTTCAAGCCCGCCCACGTCGAGGCGATGGATCAGGTGCACGATCAAGGGCGCCTGTGCGGGGCCGGGGTGCTCAGTTGACGGCAGCATGATTCAAGCCTTGATCGATGGCGGGCAGCATACTGACCAGAAATTCTTGTAATGACGCTTCGGCCGCGGCCTGGGCCGACTTCTCGTCAAAAGAAGTGCAAACGATGATTTCGGCGCCATCTTGACGCAAGTGCAGCAGCTTGTTCTTCGCTAACAAGAACTTGACCAGGAAGGGATTGGTGGTGTCGATGCCACTTTGGCGATACCAGCGCCAGACCAGCAGGTGCGTGGTGGCTGACTGCAACACGCTTTGGTGTACGGCAAGCACCGTGGCAGCCAATGGGATGCTGCGGATGCGCTCTTCCAAGGTGCGAAAGCCTTGATCGATAGCATCGACCGGCGTCAGCAATTCAGCATCCTTTTGTTGCCATTGATACCAAGCCACTTGCAGTTTGATGGTGCGAGTGTGCTGGCTATACGATTGCTCCAGCATCAACGGCGTACCGGCATGGTCGGCGCGCCACTCACCTGGAAGAGAAGCGCTCGCCACCCACGGCGAGCGCGCAGTGATGCTCAGATCGGCAGCGGCTGCAGCATTGGGCTGGTCCAGCAGCAATGCCGCCATCACAGGCCAGCACGCGCTGACGGCGATGGCGGCCACGATGGCCACGCCCAAATTGGCGCTTGGCACCGGCTGCCGATGCAAAGTGGCAACTACTGTTGCGGCGGACGTGGCAACTGCGGGCGCTTCGCGCCATAATGAGCCGACCCAGAACAACAACAGGCATACCAGTCCGAAAAATATCCAGCCGTAGATCAGATGGTCGACACCGACCGCGAGGCGCATGTTGCTCCAGTGTCCGATCATCACGATCGAATACGCGCGCACGCCATTGGCGAAGATGGGCAAGATCAGCGCTGCAGCGATGAACATCAGACGCCGTTGCAGGCTGCGATAGTTCAAATACGCATACAAGGTACCCAGCGCAAGCGAGGCGATCA